>CALHDG010000155.1 GCA_938023075.1 uncultured Chitinophagales bacterium | reverse complement strand
AATTAAACGATATGCAATTCTTCAAAATAAATTTAGAAACAAGTCAGCATCCCTAAGAGATTTTGCCATCTTCGTTGCTGCTGGGCTATGGAATTTTTTCAAAGGATTCTCATTCTCTTAAAGGGTAACAAGTCTAGTAAATATATTAAAGAAATCTTGCAAATTACCCTGAACAATAAAACCGTTATCTTTTAAAGTATCATAAGCTGGCCTAATGTCGTCCAAACTGCAATTATTTATTGTTGTATCAAATCCAATAAGTTTTTCTGGTAAAGGTATATTTTGCAATCGAACAAAAATCAAATGTTCCACTTTATTAGCACATGAATAACATTTTTCTTTGAACTTGTGGTATAATAATTGATACTCATAATGTTGATAAGGCACTTTTCTTTTAACCTCTACGGTTTTTAAACCTGATACAAATCCATCTTCATCTTCTTCGGGTACACCTTCTAAAACTAACATTTCTTCAAAAGGGTACTTGTTTGCAAAATCTTCTTCGCTAATCCATTTGGCTTCTAAATTTTTAAAATCCTTTTGAGCTTTGTCTCCTAAACTTTTTACTTTATTGTAATTTTTATCATTTGTTTTTAGCCATGTATTCAGTTTATTTTCAAGCTTTCCATGTTCCTTTTCCATCTCCTCAGAATAGTAGCAAGTATCTTTACTAAATCTAATACATCCAAAATTAGTATCGTTTTTACATATCGGACATTGGTAATTACTTGGAGCAACATAAATTTTAATATGCAGGTAATTATAAAATGATTCTAAGAGTTTCTTTAGCTCTACATCAAGTTGAATATTATTATCAAAAGGCATTTGTATCAATTAAATAAATCCATAGCATCGTCTTTAGCTTTGTCCACAATCTTAGCATAAATCTGTGTAGTCTTTAAATCAGCGTGTCCTAATAGCTTTGAGACGACTTCCATATTAATACCCAAAGTTAAGGCTTTAGTAGCAAAAGAATGACGGGAAATGTGAAAAGATACATTCTTTTTTATTTCTACGGCTGCGGCAATTTCTTTTAATATTTTATTGATGTAGGCATTACGGCTTTCTTTCTTATTTATCAACCTATCATTTGTACTATCGGGCGGTAGATTAATTACTGGAAAGATAAATTGGCTATCATCAGTCAAGTTGTATTTTTTGAGTATTGTAATTGCACTATTTGGCAGTTTAAAAGAAATTGGCTCACCTGTTTTTGACATTGTAAAATAAATCTTGTAGTTGGTAGTTCCATCATCGTTATTATTGGTAATGATATTATCCGGTGTAATAAAACAAATATCAGAAAACCGTAAGCCTGTGTAGAGGGCAAATACAAATAAATCTTTAGCGATTTGCTGTGATGGATTAGTAGGCTGGTAATCTTCGATAGTTTGTATTTCATCCGCAGTTAAATAATCTCTTTTTGTTGTCTCTGTTTTTAGCTTATACTTTTTAAACGGATGGTCGCTTATAGTTCCTAAATTGTATTCTTTAACCATTAACTTACGGATGTTCTTCATTAGTGAATGAACGGAGTTTATCCGCAGCTTATGTTCATCTTTTAAATGGTTCTCAAAATTGCTTAGAAAACTTGGTGAAATATCATCAAATGATAAACTCGGTGCATAGTTTTTTAAATGAGATTGAAGTGTTTTATATTTCTTTAATGTACCAAATTGTAGTTTATCAGGGTTAGTGGTTATAAAGTTGTCCAAATAGGTATGAAAGCAAATCTGCTCTTTTTCATTCTGCTTAATTTCAATAACATCTGCAATATCCTGTAATGTGTAGGTATTTCGATTTACCTCTAATTCATCAACAATTGATTGATAGTTCGACTTCAATTTGTTAATCAATACATTCAGTTCATTAGCAGCCTTGCTCATACCTTTAGCTTTCTGACGGTTAGCATCCCAATTTTTAGGGTTGATATACCGCTTTAACCAAATGTATTTGGTCTTTTGTTTATGCGTGATACGCAAAGCTACTGGTGCTGTGCCATCAGTCTTAGTTTTATTAGGTCTTATTACCGCTTTAATTGATGCCATTTGATTAAATTTACCCTTGATAATGTATTTATACGGTACAAAGATAAACTAATTGGGTACAACATAGGTACAACATTTTGCGAACAAAGATGAACAACAGGAAACATAATAAAACAATTAATTTTCATAAATCGTTGATTGTTATACAAATAATGAATATTGATGTTTGATAGAGTTAATTGTTCGAGTCCCTCCTGGGGCACTTTAAAGCCTTGTAATCGTTTGATTATGAGGCTTTTGTTATTTTGGTGCAATGTGGGTACAACAATTGGTAATAATAGCTGAACTTTAATTATGACATTTTAGTCAACTTATGGTGAGTAAATTAGATCAAAATAAAAATATATTAGTGCGCATAGCGGTTGAGCTTATGTCGGAAGCTACCAAACAACGGCTTGCTAAAGCTGCTGAAATAATGAAAGACTAAACCTATTTTGAAGAACAGACGTTCCCTTTTTAAGGTTTAAAACCTCGCATTTAAATGAAATAAATTCTATTTCAAGTTTCTGTAGTTTTCATCATTATCCTGGCTAAAATAAAATATGTAGAATGCGTCATGCTGCGATTCATTGCGAAGCTTTGAAGGCGAAGTATCTTCCATTGTTAAACAGGAAGATACAGCGCAATCTGTTCCATTTTACTACACAGATTCGCAGCTTGACGGACTGTTGGAAAACCCCGTCAGAATCTTTTGTACAGAAACGACTTCAAATCGTTTTTTTACGAACCCACCTACTTCGTAGTAGGTGGTTGTTGAGTTTTATCTGATCATTTATTTCTTAACAGTCTAACAAATATACAAAGCTATTGCACGACATTTGTTTCTCTCTAGTTTGTTTATCTTGCGTGCAATCATAACAATCATAACAAAATGAGAATATTTATACTTTTAACTATAGTAACTATTTTCTTTAGTCAAATAGTCACTGCTCAAAATCAAACGGCTAAAAAATATGTAAATGTCGAGTTGTTTACCAATACATGGTGTGGGCTTTGTGCTTTTTTCGATCCGGCGGCAACCGCAACCTATCAAGCTAATAAAAAGGATATACATTTAACAACCATTTACCCAAATGTGCCATATCCGCAATGTCCATTTAACCAGGCAAACCCTTTAGATAATAATACCAGAAAAGATTACTATGGAGTAACTTCCACTCCCAGAACGTTTACACAAGGTACGCAGTTAAATTCTGGATCTACCTTATTAACACAATCATTTATCGACACTCAAACCGGACAAGTAAGTCCATTAAGAGTTGAAGTAATAGAAGTGGGACCAAGCAACAATAAACAAGTTTTTGTATATGTAAAATCATTTGCAACTCCACCTGCCGGTAACTTGCGTTTATTTGTAGCGGCGGTGGTTGAAAATGTTGATTTTGAGGCACAAAATGGATTAACAGAACATAAAAATGTGTTGTGGCAGTATTTAAGTAACGAAAATGGAGATGTGTTTACTCCGGCTGCTTTGGGTAGTACCACAAGTTTATTGTTTAACTACAATACCGATAATTTAACACATCCGAGTTACGAAGCCGGTGAAGTATATGTTGTGGTGTTCGTACAAAATTATACTACTAAAGAAATCATTAACTCCGGTTCTTCAAAAGATATTGTAATTGATGCAGTTGTTACAAATGCTACTTGTGGAAACAGTGATGGGGCTATTGATTTAAACATTAGAGGCGGTAATGGTTCGTACAATTTTCAATGGTCGAGCGGTTCAACTACCAAAGATTTGGCGGGAATTTCTAATGGAAATTATGAAGTAACTGTTACTGACGGTGCAGGAGCAGAAGTGAACTCAATTATAACAGTTGATTGTATAAATAGTTGTAATCCAACTTTTAATTTTTCAGGTTCTCAGTTTATAAACGATGTTTATCAAGCAGGCGAAACAATTACTTCAAATGCAACTATAAATGCGAACGTCACCTATAACGCAGGTAAAAGAATTACACTAACCAATGGTTTTAGTACCAGTAATCCGTATGCTTTTCAAGCAGTAATTGAAGGTTGTAATTAGTTGAGTTTTCTACTTTTATAATTGGGTTTTCTATAAGTAGCCTAATTGATTATTAGATTAAACAATTTTTTGATAGACGAGGCGAAAAAGGAAGCCTTTGTTGGGAGAAGTCTTCATCAAAAAAAATCAATTTAGCTTATTAAAGTATATAAAGAAAAAAGCCGCTACCGTAAAAACAGAAGCGGCTTTATTAACCAGTCGATTATGCTATATATTTTTATGCCTTTTAGTAATGTGATTATTTGATTATATTTAAAACAAAACGTGTGCCACTTTTTAAATAAGAGTATTTTTTTTTAAATATTGATGATCATTTAGTTTTTATTAAAGTTGGGTTGTTTTATTGAAAAAAGCCGCTACCAAAATAGAAGCGGCTTTTATTAACCAGTCGATTATGCTATAATTTTATGTTTTTTGGTAATCCATTTGTTTAACAATATATATACAAACGCTATGCCACTTTTTATTACCAGGCAATATTTGTTGAATTATTTTGATAAGTTTATCTAAACCATACACTAATTGACATTTTTACATCGATTTTTTTTTGAAGCGAAACTTGTAGCATCATAATAACGGTGGTCCCGCTTTCCGCTCAAATGCCATTTTACCAACGCTACAAAAGCCTCTCAAAATGGCATAACCGCTGCAATCGGGGCTAGTTTGCAAACTTCGGTGCTTCGTTGAAAGAAAAACAAAGGCACTCGTAAACAGGAAAGTACAAACCAATTGGATAAACCTTCTATTATTTTTGAAGAGATACATGTAGTAAGAATGTTTAACCTCAATTTTGAAAACCCAATATTAAATACTTAAGTTTCGGCAGTAAAGCAATATTCGAAGTTGTCCTTAAAATTCTGTCATTTCGAATGAAATGAGAAATCTTCCCCTCAATTAAAAGATAGTAGGTGTTAATGTAAGAGCTCTCCCTTCGGACGAGATGACAAGTTTTATCATAAACAATTAAACTATTTGAAAAGCAACACAAAAACAAAATTTTAAGTAAAACAATTAATATATAATCTTTGTAAATAGTTTAAACACATAAACTAAAAAAAATAGCTACTACCGAAACTTCAGTTAAATACAAATTATGGACTAACAATAATCTCATCAACAAACAGCCAAGCTCCGTGTCCGGCACCCATCCTACCGTCAGGAATCTCGCCAAAATTGGCTACCTCAATTTTCAGGTATTGGGTGGCTAAGTTCAAATTTTCTAAAACAACGGTAGCAACTTTAGTGTTTGTTTTGATGTTACTGGTTTCGGCAACTAATTGATAATGTTCGCCATCTGCTGAACTAAATATTTTAAAATGCTTTGGTAAGTAAATCCATTGCCCTTCACCCTTAAAAAATCTTATTGAAAGAGTGTTGATTTTTTCTATTTCAGGAAATTCAATTTGTGCTTCGAAATTAGTTCCATCATTAAAACCCAACCATTCAGTATCACCATATTTTTCGTTTGAACCTGTTATGCCATTAAATATAGAAGTTGGTCCGTTGGCACTATATTTTTCGTGAGGCATATTTTTTAAAGTAATCTTCGCAAAATTTGCACAATGCGATTGGTAATCGATAGTTTTTAAACGACCCGATTTTCCACTACGAATAGCTTTAAATTGATATATGCCATTTTCTTTAAGTGTTAATTTAGTTTCAGTAAATAACTTAAAAGTCGCATCACTTGGCTTGGCATATTCAACTGTTGCACCTTCGGGTATACTTTTAATTTCAACTGTAGTTCCTGTTTTATATTCAGTAGTAATAGCAGTGTTAATGTCAAGCAAATGATTGGCAATATTTACATTTTGTGAAACCCAATAATTAATATGTTGATCTAGATTGTTTTTGAATTGCTCATAGTTCTTCACTCGGTCATCGCACCACAATACTTCTGATAATGCTGCCATTCGGGCAAGTGCCATATATTCAACTTGGTCAAATTTTTTCATGTATTCTGTCCAAACATTGCCTTGTGCACCAATTATAAATTGATGAAATTCAGTTCCTAATGATTCCGGTATTGGGTCATAATGATACACCTTTTCTAATGGCAGAAACCCACCAATAGCAAGAGGTTCATCAGGATGGTCAGATTGATAATAATCAAAATAACAATGGGTGGTTGGTGTCATAATTACTTGGTGTTTCGACTTTGCCGCTTCAATTCCGCCAGTTATTCCGCGCCACGACATTACCGTTGCATTGGGTGCCAATCCGCCCTCCAAAATCTCATCCCAACCGATAATTGACTTGCCTTTGCTATTCAAAAATTGCTCAATACGAGTAATAAAATACGATTGTAAACCATGTTCATCTTCCAATCCTTTTTCTTTAATGAGTTGTTGGCAAAAGGCACTTTTTTTCCATGCAGCTTTAGGTGCTTCGTCGCCACCAATATGGATATATTTTGATGGAAACAACTCAATCACTTCACTGAGTACCTCTTCTAAAAAGACAAATGTTTTTTCGGTTGGGCAATAAATATCTTCAAAAACTCCCCATTTTGTTGCTACTTCGTAATTCTTATTTGGTTCGCAACCCAACTCCGGATAAGCTGCTAAGGCGGCGCTACTATGTCCGGGCAATTCAATTTCGGGTATAACGCTAATGCCTCGCATGGCAGCATAATTTACTACTTCACGTACCTCCGCTTGGGTATAAAATCCGCCGTATTGTGTACCATCAAATTGGTGAGGTTGATCATTGTAATGTCCAATCAATGTTTCATTTCTATAAGCAGCTATTTCTTGTAATTTTGGATATTTTTTAATTTCAATACGCCAGCCTTGATCTTCGGTTAAATGCCAATGAAAAGTATTGTATCCATAAAAAAACAGAAAATCAATATACTTTTTAACATCAGAAACCGGAAAAAAATGCCGGCATACATCTAAGTGCATACCACGATATCCGAATTGAGGAGCATCACTGATTTCAACAATGGGTAAACGACCTCCGTTTAATACCGATAATTGACAAATCCGGCTCATCGCATTGCAAATCCCTTCTTGTTCATTGGCAGCAATGCTTATTTTTTTACTAGAAATACTGAATTGAAAAGCCCCAATTATATTACTATTATTTTCCAATGATGAGATGACGACGTTGGCATTTTTATCTTTACTTAAACGCAAGTTTTTAAAAGGATAATCTTTCACCGCATTGAAGGCAATTTCATAATTTTTTCCAGTTTCTGAAAGCCTTAATTCTTTTATGTCAGAAAATTGTTCAGTTACATTTAAAACATTTGGATGGGGAATGATTGCCTTAACCACCGTAAAATTATTAGCTGTAGTATCGTTGGTTATATTTAATTTTGGGGATTTAGATAATAACAATATGACACAAAAAACATAACTAATTAATTTCATAAGAAGAAAATTGAAGTATATAAATCAGATGATGAATAGCATTTTTAAAGTACTAATTATTTGATGTTTTAACAAATATAACATTTTATTGTATTAATACAATGTTTTTTATTTAGAACGTTATTGAAGCCGAGAGAAGTTGGAATATTAACCCTGATAGGAGCGGTTATGCTGCTGAAGCGTTGATACTGAAGCCAAGCCGCAGCATTTGAGTGTATAGCAGGGAGTTCGTTTATTAATACAAGCCATGTTTCGTTTCAAAAAAATGAGATACCTCTTCTAATAATCAGAACTCCTGACCCAAACACCAAAATTAATATTTCCATCACTCAAAATTTGCTTGGGCAACATTGCCAGTAGCAGTGATTCGATAGCCTGTTTGGTAGACACCAGATTAAGGTAAGTTGGTCAATTTTTAATCTCATATAAGATGTTTTTTAATTTAACAAAGTATAACAGGGAAAGATTATACAACAACAAAATGAATAAAAATTACATAACAAATTTAAATTCAAGTAGCTAAATCGATGATTTTTGCACATATTATTAACAATTGTATTTTTATAAGATGAAAATATTATGAGTATTTATCTGCTTTTTATTCTGAAAATTATAAAATTGAAGGTATATTTGTTGGATGTTATTTTTGATAGCAATATCAACCTAAATACGAAAAATAATTTTATGAGATTTATTGCAATATGCTGGCTTCTACTAAATTCAGTTTTTGTGTTGAATGCACAAAACTGTAATCTGACCGATTTGTTTGTATTACCAGTTTGCGATGATGCAGGCAGCGTAAATTTGATGGTCACCTTTTATGGGAATGATAAATATACTTTTACAGACGGTGTAAATGTGTATGATGATTTGGAACAAGGGATTTATACCTTCGAAGGTTTATCTGCCGGAAGATCGTATGAAGTTACCTTATCTGATATGGAAAATACAGATTGTAAAATTACTGCTCAAGTAACCATGCCTAGTTGTCACATAAAATGTCATTCTAACCCAGGCATATTAATGGCAAACTCTAGCACCGGCACAAACATTTGCGAAAATGGAAGAGTTAGTGTTGACAGTAATGGTTTTATTTTAAGCAACAGTCAAAAGCTGTTTTATATGTATCATACAGCTGGTCCTGATTTAACTGTAGAAGATTTGCCTTTAGATGACAATCAAATAATTTCTTATGGAAATTTTTTAGATAATACAGCAGAAATAAGCGGTAAAATTTGGGCTACTTCATTTGTTGCCCAAACAGGTAACGAAGAAATTCCAGACTTTAGTGATCCGTGTTTATTGGTTTCCAATACTATCGAAATTAATATGCTGGACCCGATAACCATAAATCATACCGCTAATTGTAATGAAGATGAAGGAGTTTATACGTTTGATGTTACTATAGAAGGTGGTTTACCTGCAATAAATGGAGATGCGCAATATAATGTAAGTTCGCCGGTGTATGCTGGGTTGCTTTCGGCTGGTCAAGATTTATCGGTTGGTCCTATCCCTAATGGCACTTCTTATTATTTATTTGTTTCTGATTTAAACTTTTGTGCTTCACAATCATCAATACATATGGTTAATTGTACCAGGGTAATGCCTATTGAACTCATTTCATTTAAAGGAGAAGCCATGGAAAATGGGAATATGTTGAAATGGGTAACCGGTTCTGAAATTGAGAATGACTATTTTACTGTTTATAAGTCCTTAGATGGTATTCAGTTTGAAAAAATACATACAATTAAAGGAAATGGCACTTCAAATACAGTTAACCAGTATCAATTTTTAGATAGAAAAACAGACAATAATTTGGAATATTATAAACTTACTCAAACCGACTATGACGGCACGGAGCATGAAGAAAGCATTATAAGTGTTGACAGAAGAGAATTAGATAATAATAGCGTTATTGTTTCTAACCTGGCACCAAATTTAGTTACCAATGAACTTCAGTTTACTTTTAATGCCAATACAGATGAAAATATCAACTTAAATATTATAAATATAGAGGGAAAAATTGTTAAAAAAGTGGATTTAGAAAATACGTATCACTCTAATAATTATACACTTAATGTTACAGATTTACCAGTTGGTATTTATTATGCAAATTTTGCATCTATTAATTTTTCAGTGAACAAATTATTTCTAAAAAAATAGTAATAAATAATCTATTTTTGTAGATAAATTAACAAGCAAATAATTTAAATTAAAGATAAAAGAAACATTATGAAAAGAAATTTATTCTTCTTTTGCTTAAGCTTACTAATTACTTTGGGTTTCGGATTTCAATCCTACTCCCAGTGCGACCCGGGAATAATGTCTCCCGGACCTGTGTTTATTTGTGACGGTGAATCTGGGAGTTCTTTGGCAGACGACTTAGTTTTAGATGGAGACTGTTCACTTGGTTACCTCCTATTAGATAATTCATCTGGCGATTTCACTGATTTGATTGAGTACAATGCGACTGGGGTTTTTAGAAGAGATACATTACTTGATGTTGATGAAGTGCCATTATACGATGAAACGTATTATATTCATTCTGTTGTTGGTCCAGATGATGATGGAGATGGCTTGCCAGACCTAAATCATGCTGACGTTATTATTTCTGGAAATCTAACTGGTGGTGATAGAAGTTTCACAGAAGTAGTTTTCTTAACAGATATTCAAATTACTGCTGTACAAGTTTGTGATGAAAATACAGGAATGTCTGAGGTTACGGTTACGGTTACTGGTGGTTTTCCAGGCTTTGATCCAAGTGAATTTAAGGTTGAAGTGGAAGGTGCTATTGAAGGACAAACAGATGGAGGAGTTTTTATTTTCGATTTGCCCGCAAATTCTGAAGTATTCGAAATTGTTTGTTCCGATTCAAAATTTTGTACCTCTACTTTAGAGTTTTTTCCAGAGCCATGTTTATTTGATTTAGCATTGACCAAAGTTTTAGCAGATGGTCAAGCTGCTACAGTAATGCCCGGGGATGATGTAACTTTTACTATTGAAGTTTTTAATCAAGGTTCTTTCTCTGTTATGGGAATTAATATTGTTGATTATATTCCTTCCGGTTTTGTTTTAAATGATGCAGATTGGACGGCAGTTGGTAATACAGCAACAACAGAAATAGCCGGACCTCTTGCAACTGGTGCTAGTACAACAGTTGATATTACATTAACCGTAGTTCCTGGAACGGATGCTGGTTCTTATATGAATTTTGCTGAAATAGAAAACTTTGAAGATCTTGCCGGTAATCCTGCAGATGATTTGGATTCTACTCCAGATAACGATCCGAATAATGATGGAACACCTATCGATAATGTTACAGACGGATCAATGGGAGATGAAGATGATCACGATTTCGCAACAGTAGCGGTAAATGTACCGGTATTTGATTTGGCTTTAATGAAAACTTTGGCAGCGGGTCAAAGTTCAACTATACAGCCTGGTGATAATGTAACTTTTACCATCACCGTTTATAATCAGGGCGAAGCCTCGGCACAAAATATTGTAGTGGCTGATTATATACCTGCAGGTTTAACTTTAAATGATGCAGCTTGGACACAAATGGGCACTACAGCAACTACAACTATAGCTGGTCCAATAGCTCCTGGTGCCTCATCTTCAGTAAATATTACCTTTTCAGTTCCTAATACTGCCGGTTCTTCTACCGAAACCAACTTTTCAGAAATCGCTTCTGCTGATGATATGTTCGGAAATCCGGGTGTTGATGCAGATTCTACACCTGATATGAATAACAGTAATGATGGAACACCGGTTGATGATGAATTAAACAATGCTGGTGGCGATGAAGATGATCATGATTTAGCTACAATAGAAATTGTAGATCCAGTGTTTGACTTAGCCTTAACAAAAGTATTAGATTCTGCTGGTCCGTTTGAGCCGGGAGATGCTATTTCTTTTACTATAACAGTGTATAATCAAGGTCAGGAAGCTGCTCAAAATATTGTAATTACCGATTATATACCTGCCGGTTTAACTTTAACAGATGGAAATTGGTCGCTTGCTGCTGATGGTGCCTCTGCTACCACTACCATTGCTGGTCCGGTTGCTGCCGGTGCTCAGGCAAGTGTTAGTATTTCGTTTACAATAAATCCTGATGTACAAAGCGGTTCTTATACAAACTTAGCTGAAATTAGTTCAGCACAAGATCCTTTCGGTAACACAGCAACCGATATAGATTCTACTGCCGATAATGATCCAAATAATGATGGCTCTTGTGTTGATAATGCGATAAACAATGAAAACGGTGATGAAGATGATCATGATTGTGCTACATTTGAAGTAGAGGCTTGTACCAGTACAGCAACAATGCCAACAAATGCTATTTGGGTTTGTGCAGAAAATACAGGTTTAAACGGTTCAGGTACTGCTACTTTAGACTTAAACCCAGGTCACGTGGTATGTTATATATTGCACGATTCTCCTACAGATCAATTAGGAACTGTATATGATCAAAATTCAAGTGGTTTGTTTAGTCAACCGGCTTCCTTACCAGATAATTCTGCCTTGTATATATCTGCTATTGTAGGTCCACCGGGAGCATCTGGATGTCCAGATGTCGATTCGGCTTGTCAGATATCTGCAGGTACAGAAATTATTTTTCTTGCCCCAATTGTAGTTGATGTAACCTTAGAATGTACAGATGATGGATATACTGCCACTATTAATATAACTGGTGGTACCCCTCAATTTAACAACGCACAAGTTTACACGGTTTCAGGTTCTGGCACCGGGCAGCATACTTATAACGTTCCGGTTGTTTATGGTCCTTTTGCAGATGGTACACCATTTTCGCTAAACGTAACCGATTCCAAAAACTGTGTTGCATCTTATTCTTCCGATGCTCCTGAATGTGGTTGTAGAAATGAGCCGGGTGTTATGTCGCAAGTACCATTAATTGCTTGTGCTGGTGCACAATTAAGTTCTGTTCAAACTGGTTCTGTTCTCGCACCTGGAGACGTGGGAGTTTATGCCTTACATACCAGCGGAACAGATCAAGCCGGTACTATTATTGCAGTTAATGCCACCGGTTCTTTTGCCGATTCGGGTAATTCGTGTGATCAATTATACATATCATATGTATTTGGACCGGATGATGGAACAGGAGCACCTGATTTAACAAGTGATTGTTTAATTGTATTGCCAGGTACTCCAGCACTTTGGGTTCCTCCAATTTCAATTGAAGGCGAAGAGGTTTGCGATAACAGTGTAGGCGAATTTTCTGTAAACTACACCATAAGCGGCGGTTATCCAGCATGTGATGCTTCTGCTACTTACAGTGTAACCGGTGATAACTTATTGAGTGGCGTGGGTGCTGGAACCTATCCTATTTCTGGTGTATTTAGTGATGGTGATTCTTATATGGTGACTGTTGTTGACCAAAATGGATGTTCAGACACTTTTGATTCAGGTCCGGTACAATGTATTAAATTACCAATTAGCTTAATTACTTTAGATGGTTCTGCTTTGGAAGAAGGTAATTTAATTAAGTGGATTACTGGTTCTGAAATTGAGAACGATTACTTTACTTTATATCGATCTATAGAAAATGGTCAATTTGTAGAAATTGGAACCGTAAAAGGAAATGGAACAAAAAATACCACTAGTAATTATAAGTTATTAGATAGAAATGCCCCTGCTGGTATGAGTACCTATAAATTAGAGCAGACAGATAATGATGGTACTGTTAATTTTGTAGGTGTTGTTGATGTTCAACGTAGTGAAAGTACTGCATTAAATATTAATTCTATTTTACCAATACCAGTTATTTCTAATCTTCAGGTTAACTATCAGGCGGTTGCCGGTATAACTGAAATTAAAATTTACGATATGGTTGGTCGATCTATTCAAGATCTACAAATAGAATCAATTAATGGTTTGAATTTCTATAATTTAAATTTAAATGGTTTAACATCGGGCGTATACTTTATTACACTTTTAAATGATAACAAAGTAGCTACCAAGCGTTTTGTAAAACAGTAATTTTCGAAATAACATAAATTATTATAAAAAGGACAGCTTTACCAAAAGCTGTCCTTTTTTTTTAAGTGCATTTAGTTACTTTTGCACCACCACTATTTAAAATTAAAACAATGAGCAAAATTGATATTCAGTCTCCCTATAAATCAGAAAAATCTACTGATGTATCCATTAAGGAGATTTTAAATTCTAATGAAATTAAAATAAACCTAAGTCCTTCGCAACTTATTGAACAAGCCTTAATTAACCGCGAAGGTGTGCTAACCGACAATGGTGCCTTGATGTGTGATACCGGAAAATATACAGGAAGAAGCCCTAAAGATCGCTACATCGTTAAAGATGCTACCACAGAATCTACCATTGATTGGGGTGAGATTAACCAAGCAATTTCTCAAGATCATTATGAAAAGATTTTTAATAAGATGACTGGTTATCTACAATCCAAAAAATTATATGTTCGAGATGGATATGCCGGAGCAGATAAAACTTACAGAATTCGGGTACGATTTATTAACACCTTAGCTTGGCATAATTTATTTTGCTACAATATGTTTATACGCCCAGAAGACTATAAACTAAAAGATTTTATACCAGAATATACCGTAATTTGTATTCCAGATTTTTTGGCAAACCCTACCCACGATGGAACAAAAGATCAAAATTTTGTAATTGTTAATCTTACCGAAAAAGTAGTATTAATTGGAGGTACCGGTTATGCTGGTGAAATGAAAAAAAGTATTTTTTCTGTACTAAATTATTTGCTACCTGTTAATGATAATGTTTTACCGATGCATTGTTCTGCCAATGTTGGTAAAGACTTTGATACCGCTTTGTTTTTTGGGCTTTCAGGTACCGGTAAAACAACTTTGTCTGCCGATAGTTCCAGAAAATTAATTGGAGATGATGAACACGGTTGGTCGGCAACAACGGTATTTAATTTTGAAGGGGGTTGTTATGCTAAGGTAATAGACTTGGAACGAGAGCAAGAACCAGAAATTTATAATGCGATTAAATTTGGAGCGATAGTTGAAAATACAAGGTTTTTAGAAAATAAACGTATAGTAGATTATAAAAATACAGAAGTCACGCAAAACACTCGGACTTCTTATCCAATTTATCATATTGAAAATCGTTTAGAGCCTTCTTGTGGAGGCATTCCAAAAAATATATTCTTTTTAACATGCGATGCTCATGGGGTTTTACCGCCTATTTCAAAATTGTCGATTCCTCAAGCCATGTTTCATTTTCTTTCAGGCTATACTGCTAAAGTAGCCGGTACGGAAACAGGTATTAAAGATCCGGTTAGTGTTTTTAGCCCTTGTTACGGAGCTCCTTTTTTGCCTTTAAATCCGGTGAAATATGCTGAAATGTTAGGAGAGAAGTTAGCGAATGGTGAAACCCATGTTTGGTTAATTAATACCGGATGGACCGGTGGACCTTATGGAATAGGGGAGAGGATCTCTTTAAAATATACACGCGCAATGATTAATGGAGTACTAAGCGGTATGGTAAATAATGCCGGTTTTAGAACTCATTCAGTATTTAAAGTGTCTATACCGTCGGCTTGCCCAAATGTTCCTTCATCGGTGTTAAGCCCAAGAGAAACCTGGAAGGATGATAGAGCTTATTATACCAAGGCAAATTATCTGGCGGAACAGTTTAAAGCCAATTTTGAGAAATTTGCTTCTATAGTAGATGAGGATGTACTAGCGGCTGTACCAGAACCTAATCTTTCTAAATTATCGTAAATATATCTTTGTAAGATGTTGAATAAAAATATAGCATGGCTATGGTTAAGTGTGTTTATTTTAATGCAAGCTTGTCAAACCAATAGCTCAACTAAGCAAGCAGACAAAACAACTAACTCTAATAATAGGCAACTGGTAGAATTGGAGTATTTAGATGGTGGTGTACCAAAGTCAGAAAAAGGAATTACCATAGTTTCAAAAGATGGCTGGACAAAAGACCAAATGGATTTTCAACAACGCTATTGTGAATCTATGTTTGAAAATTTGGGCAAAGAATACGATGCCATAAAATTTTGTATGTGCTTTTTAGATAAGGTTCAATATTATTATGATCCTATATATGTTCGGGAAGCCTATGAAGATCAGAAAAAATGGAATTCCTATTGCTTAAATGAAGCAGCTATTTAAAACAGTGATATTATTATTATTATAAGTATTTAGGATATTAGGTTCTACTACAAGTTTTATGGAATCCACTTCTATTGATCTAAATTATGAATTACGATTTGTTGTTCCGTCAATTAATGTCTACCATTTTTATAGCCTAACCAAACTTAAAAATCTCAAATTTAGTAGGAATAAATATTAATAATATTGGGACAATCTTCGAGTGAAATTTATATTGTTTAAGAGGGAAGATAACTTAGTAGTAAAATTTAACTGAACAAGGAGATAACTGCAGCACAGTGGCACCAATTGGGTAGCAGTCAAAGTGTCGCTCCTCTGGGGCTTAACCTTTTTGTTACCTTATCTGTTACCAAAATTTTACTCCTCTGAGAGTTTGTTTTAATCATCGAAAAAAAAGACTAGTTTATCAAGTGGTTGATACTGTTTCTGATTTTGAGTGCCTCCGTTTTGCTTTGTACGAAGAACCGATGTTTTTAAACTAGCCCCGATTGCAGCGGTTATGCTGCATGAAGCGTTGGCATTTGTGCGTAGGCGCAGCATTTGAGTGGAAAGCGGGACCTACGTTATTATAATGCTATAAGGTTTCGCTTCAAAAAAATTATAGCAAAAGTGTCAACTGCTTTATTGTTTCGATACACTTATTAAAAAAATCAACTTAAAATTTTGATTGTAGAGATGACACCTTCTCAAAAAAGATGTCACCTAGTCCCAATCAAAGTATCTCACCGAAGACTCTGATGTATCAATGTTATATCGTTCTTCATTTTACGAGGGTTTCGCTACAAAACCACTAACTTCTTAAAAATGGAGTAGCCGTTTAAATTGGTTTGAATTAGATAAATACCTTTCTGCAAATCACTTAAAGCTAACTGATAGTCTCCAGAAGTTTGCTTTTTAAGGGGTTGTAAGTTTTGAACCAACCTTCCGGTGGCATCTAAAACATCTACCCGAACAAAACCGGTTTTATGAATGGAGTAACTAAAAATAGCCGTTTCTTTCATGGGGTTGGGTACTAAGGTTGATTGATAATTAAATTGATTAACTATATTTTCATCAATACCAACTTTAACAGAATCAACCATCACTTCTATAGTTTTAAAAGAGGTACAGCCTAAATGATTTTCGGTACTTAAGGTTACCGAATAATTACCCGGTTGCGCATATTCATGTACTGGAAATTGCTCAGTACTGGCTTTGCCATCGCCAAATTCCCAAATCCATTTATCTGGTATAGGCATCGATCGATCAATAAATTGAACAAAACTGCCATTCATTTCTAACTGCTGTTCACTAAAATCAACCGAACAACAATCTTCTGACTGTTCTTTAAGTTCAATTTCAATAAAGGTAACATTGTTGTTTTCATTCAATTCTTGAAAAATACTATCCGGATCAAACTCGCTAACCACATAATATTTACCATTACACACATTCGGACTAAAAGAAATATCCTGTCCTTCTAAAGTTTGCCCGTAAATGTCTGAATAGCCTACAGAAACACCTTGTACCGTAGCGTTACATTCATAAACTTGCCCCATGCGAGCATTCTCCATGTCATTCACATCTAAAAAAACCGAATCATATTCACAGAAAAAATTATAGTCAAAACAAGGGATCGAATTTTCAGCACAAAAAGAAACTTTGGTTCCTTCACCAACAATGGGCCATTTAGTGGGGTCAGGGTCAATACCTCTAATTCTCAACGTGTTGAAAGCCCAATTATCAATATGCGGATGATCATGTCCTTCCTCAGCATGATGTTTCATCGTTCCCGCTTCTCGGTCAACAAAACCTGAATTTTGATCAGGAAATCTTCGATAAATCCGTTGAACCACCAATTGTTCAGGAAATTCATAATTGTTACAATATTCTTCTGCAGGAGCTGGTTCGCCTTCACAAAACCACTGTCCGGTGCCTCTAAATTCTAAAGGTCCATAACCAATATTAGAAGTTGCGGTAGTAACCGTCAGTTTTCCTGGAAATTCAGTATGCTGCTCTCTCATAATCTGTTCGGCAATAATAATATCGGGTAATAAAAAGCAATTGGTTCCTCCATCGGGGCAAGCACAGCCAATGGTAATATTGGTATTACAAACCGGACTAATTGTAGCAGCTTCTGGTGGCGGCGGATTATCGCCCAAATGCACCTCCCACGAAACTAACTCCCCAGAATTTCCTTCGGTATCATCGGTAATGCAAAGCTGCCATAAACCAACGGACATTTGTCCATTATTCAATTCACCCAAATTAGCTTCTGGTATTACTTCCACATCATTCAATTGATTAACGGCGGTAACCGGAATGGCACTACTCATGCTAAAACAAGTAGCAATAATATCTTCTCCATTCCCATTATCGGTGCTAATTTCCACCGAATTTTCATCTGGAGCAACTAAATAAATATCCAATTCTTTCGGATCGGGATGGATAATATTGACACACAATTTTTCCAAGCCAAAAATGGTATCTAAGGTTGCCGGAAATACATCAGCCAGATTCAGTTTAAAACAAGTATCCTTCGGAAAATCAGGTATTAAACCGTTCCCACCCGGCACTACTTTCTGTGAAAAGCCGCCAAACGATAAGATAGAAAAAAGGTAAATTAAAATATATTTGTGATGACTCATTGTTCAAATTATAGTATTGAATAAGCAAGCAGTGCCTTAGAAATGCTACAAAAATAAATTTACCATCAGACTTTGCTATTTTTCGATATACTTCCTTGAAAAGCCTCGCCTTAGCCCCACTAAGTCTGTGTTTTTCAACTCGTCTATCAAAAAAATGACTTTGTCAGAGTTGGAAAATTTATTTTCTCCGCATTTCTTAAGCATTTTAATAACTGTAAATAGATGAAGAAATTGTTGAACTATGCATCTATTCTAATAGTAAAAAAATGTTGAATAAATTTTTTTTTTAGAAGCGAAAGTGCGGTGTTCATTGCTAAAGGTAGTCCCGCTTTCCGTTCAAATGCCGTGCTCAGCTTCAAAGCCAACGCTGCAAACGGCATAACCACTGCAATCGGGGCTAAACTTTATAGTTCGCTTCTTCGTACTTTCGCATTATGCTTTTATTAAGTTAATCATACTGGTTGCTGCTTTTACTTTATCTAACAGTGCATTTTTGTTAATTCGCTCTTGTTTCATGGAATCTCTATCGCGTAAAGTAACTGTATCATCTTCTAAAGTTTGATGATCTATTGTAATACAAAATGGCGTACCAACCGCATCTTGACGACGGTAACGTTTACCAATCGTATCTTTATCTTCATAAAAACAATTAAGATCATATTTCAACTCATCCATAATAGCCCTGCTCGCTTCCGGTAATCCATCTTTTTTCAATAAAGGCAATACCGCAACCTTTACCGGTGCCAATGCCGGATGAATATTTAAAACCGTTCTTGTTGATGTTCCACCTTTGGCATCGGGTACTTCTTCTTCTTTAAACGCATTAGAAATAACTGATAAAAACATACGATCTACCCCAATTGAAGTTTCTACCACATAAGGCACATAGCTTTCATTTTTCTCATTGTCGAAATATTGCAATTTTCTGCCCGACAATTCCTGGTGGCTCCTCAAATCAAAATCCGTTCGGGAGTGTATGCCCTCCAACTCTTTAAAACCAAATGGAAATTCAAACTCTATATCAACTGCGGCATTGGCGTAATGGGCTAAATTATCATGATCGTGATAACGTAACTTTTCATTAGGGGTAACTTGATGATGCCATTTTAAGCGTTCGGCTTTCCAATGTTCATACCATTTCATTTCTGTACCCGGAGCCACAAAAAACTGCATCTCCATCTGTTCAAATTCTTTCATTCTAAAAATAAACTGACGGGCAACAATTTCATTTCTAAAAGCTTTCCCAATTTGCGCAATTCCAAAAGGCAATTTTTGCCGCGTTGTTTTTTGCACATTTAAAAAGTTGACAAAAATACCTTGTGCCGTTTCTGGTCGTAAATACAACTTGCTATCATCTTCACTGCCGGCAATGTTGCTCATTTGTGTGCTGAACATTAAGTTAAACTGTCTAACATCTGTCCAATTTTTTGTGCCACTAATTGGGTCGCTGATTTCCGCATCTATGATAATTTGCTTTAACTCCGCCATATCATTATTTGCCATAGCCGCAGTAAAACGATCCATCACCTTTTTCCTTTTCTCCACATTGGCAACCACCCGTGGATTAGTGCTTACAAACTGCTCCCGGTCGAAACTATCTCCAAAACGTTTCGCTGCTTTGGCAACTTCTTTCTCAATTTTAGCAGTTAATTTTTTCTCAACGTATTCTTCAATTAAGGTATCTGCTCTATATCTTTTTTTAGAATCTTTGTTATCAATCAAGGGATCATTAAATGCATCTACGTGTCCACTCGCTTTCCATATTTTAGGATGCATAAAAATAGCAGAATCAATACCCACAATATTTTCATTGGCATGCACCATGGCTTTCCACCAATATGCTTTAATGTTGTTTTTCAACTCTGCTCCATATGGTCCATAATCATACACCGCCGCTAAGCCATCATACACTTCGCTCGATTGGAAAATGTATCCATATTCTTTACAATGGGCAATAATTTTTTTAAACTGATCACCGGTTTGTGACATCCTATCCAAATTTTTGAAGCCGCAAATATAGGGTTTGTTATTGGTAATTTAAGTGGGTCTGTTTAGTTTTCATTAGATTTAATTTCGAAGCATTTTACTGAAAATACTGCTTGAGCCGGCAAGCCTGTTAACTTCAAAAATATACAAACCAACTGTAAACAAATTAAGTTAAGGCAATTTGTCATATCTTAATCTTGACAGGTTCTAAATTTCAATTTAATTTTTACCCAGACTTTCAACTCTATAAAAAATGAAAAACTCCAAAACAAATGAAAACACAATCATAAATTGTGGTAATTCTTCAATGCACTATCCAAACAAATATAATTTATAACACTACAATAATAAAACTTGTTACCTTTAAAAATACAATTGGCTTCTTCGGATTGTTATGATTGCAAACAAATTAGATTAGTTAAAGTATAGCCTTAATCATTCTAAACTTTCCTTGCAAATCTTTTTGTATACTTATACATTGAAAACCAAACTTGAGCATCACCTCTTTAACTTCGTTATGATACAACTCATGCAGTTCAAAATACAACTGCCCCTTGGGTTTTAAGTACTGACGGGCATATCGGCAAATGGCTTCGTAAAATATAAGGGGGTTATTATTAGGTGTAAACAAAGCCAAATCCGGTTCATGGTTAGTCACTATTTTATCCATGGATGCTTTTTCTTTTAAAGGGATGTACGGTGGATTACTAACGACAATATCAAACAAAGCATGTTGCTTATCGGGCAAATAATTTAGTACATCAAACAATTCGAAGTGCACGTTTAAGTTATTCAGTTTGGCGTTTTTACGAGCAATTTGTAAAGCATCTGGCGAAATATCCACTCCGGTAACAGAAGCATTGCTTAATTGATGCTTTAAAGCAAGCGCAATACAGCCACTTCCGGTACCAATATCAATAATATCTAATTTGTTTGTTTGGGTATGATGTTCTACAATCCAATGAACCAACTCTTCGGTTTCTGGTCGTGGTATTAAAACTGAAGGGTTCACCATAATTTTTAAATCAAAAAACCACGTATAGCCAATTTGATATTGATAAGGTTTATCTTTTAATATTTCTTTTAAATCATATTTAATATGATCAACTGTATTTTTATCAACTATTTGATTACGATTTAGTAATATTTCATAAGGTTGATGCCCTACATGTTTTTCTAACAGCACATTGCAGATTTGATTGATCGCATGGCTTGAATACTGACTGTTTAAAGTATCCATAATTTCTTTTTTTAATTGAAGTATGGTCATTTAAATTAAAAAGGATTGTTATCTTTATTATCCATAATGGATGTACAGCAAGAATACGAATTTTATTTAACAAGATGCTTTCAATTAGCCAAATTAGGAAAAGACGCTGCAGCGCCAAATCCATCGGTAGGCGCAGTGTTGGTTTATAATAACCGGATACTAAGTGAAGGCTATACTTCGGCTTATGGTGGCAATCATGCCGAAGTCAATTGCATAAATGGAGTTACTGAAAAAGATGAAGCTCTTTTAAATAAATCGACTTTATATGTGAGCTTAGAACCTTGCAACCATTTTGGGAAAACGCCACCTTGTAGTCATTTAATTGTACAGAAAAAAATTCCGAAAGTAGTAGTCGCATCAATAGATAGTAACAACATTGTAAAAGGAAAAGGGATTAGTTATCTGCAAGAAAATGGAGTAGAAGTAGTGTATGGTATTTTGGATGATTTGCATCAACAACAACTAAAAAGCTATTTTACCTTTCAGCAAAAAAAACGTCCACATATTATATTAAATTGGGCAGAAACCCGTAACGGTTTTATGGCTCCTGAAGGTGATCAACAACTTTGGATTAGCAACGATCTTTGCAAAAGATTCACCCACAAATTGAGAGCTGAAAATCAAGCCATCATGGTAGGTAAAAAAACGGCGCTTATCGATAATCCTCAATTGAATACGCGCTATTGGAAAGGCAATTCTCCGCTTCGGATAGTTATTGATAAACGATTAGAAATTCCTGAGCATTATCATATTTATGATCAAACGATTGCCTCTTGTATTTTTAATGCAAAAAAAAATGAAATAGTTGATAAACTTCAATTAGTGAAAATTGATTTTGAACAACCCATTCTACCACAAATATTGAATTATCTATATCATCAAAAAATATTATCTTTAATAGTGGAAGGTGGCATAAAAACCTTGCAATACTTTATTGATGCCGGTTTATGGGATGAAGCTATAATTATAAAAAGCAACGTTTATTGGGATAAAGGTATTAAAGCCCCTTTGTTTAATGGAAGATTACAAAAACAAATCGTGTTAAATACAGATTTAATTGAATATTATTAAAATAAGTTTTTTAACTACCAAAGTCTATTTTTTATATACATTATTATCGTGGTGTATAAATGACTATATTTTTTAGTAGCGAAACAGTGTAACCATGTAGAAACGGGCTTCCCGCTATCCGTTCAAATGCTGCGCCACCGCACAAGGGCAAACACTTCAAGCAGCATAACCACTGCTATCGGGGCTAAACTTCCAACCTCATCACTCTTTATATACATGCCATAAATATAGCCATCATATAAATAAGTAAGTCTACTACGAATTGATAATAATTAAATCAATTCAATATTTGTAAGTCAATTTATATTTAGTTTTGATATTTTTGTTGGATGAAAGATTTTGCCGAGTTAATTACTGCTTTAGATCAAACCACTAAAACGACGGTAAAAGTAAAGGCACTACTACATTTTTTTGAACAAAGCAGTGCGCAAGACAAGTTATGGGCAATTGCTTTATTTACCCACCGGCGACCAAAACGACAAGTAAATACCACCAAATTAAGAGCATGGGCGGCTGCATATGCCAAAGTACCCTTATGGCTGTTTGAAGAAAGTTATCACATAGTCGGTGATTTGGCAGAAACAATTGCCTTAATCTTACCCGAAGCTAAAGCAAAAAGTGCGAATAGTTTGAGTGATTGGATAGCCTACTTAATGAATTTAAAAGATAAAGAGGAAGATCAAAAAAAGCAATCCGTGTTAAATGCTTGGAACCAATTAGATAAAACAGAACGCTTTGTATTTAACAAATTAATAACCGGCGGTTGGCGCATTGGGGTGTCTCAAAATTTAACCGTGCAGGCATTAGCCAAATACACCGGGAAAGAAGCCCCAGAAATTTCCCATCGTTTAATGGGCAATTGGTCGCCGGAAAGCGACAGCTTTGAGCAATTAATATTTGAAGAAAATGTACAAGCCGACCAATCTAAACCGTATCCATTTTATCTAGCCTATGCTTTAGAAGAAGCACCGGAAAAGCTCGGCGATTTAAGCGATTGGCAAGCTGAATGGAAATGGGATGGTATTCGATCGCAGTTGATAAAAAGAGCAGGAGCAATTTATTTATGGTCGAGAGGGGAAGATTTGATAACGGATAAATTTCCTGAATTTCAATTACTTAAAAATAATTTACCGGATGGGATAGCTATTGATGGTGAGTTGATGCCGTTTAAAGATGACAAACCACTTAGTTTTCAAATTTTACAAACACGCATTGGCAGAAAGAACGTGACTAAAAAAATATTAAACGACTGTCCGGTGATTATTATGGCTTATGATCTATTAGAATTTGAAGGAAAAGACATTAAACAAAAACCTTTAAGTTTTAGAAGAAACAAATTAGAAGAAGTAATTGAACAAGTGAATAAACTAGATTTGTTAAGGACTTCAGCTATCGTAAAAGCGGATAGTTGGATTGCTCTAAATGAAAAAAGGCAACAAGCCCGAAGTCTTCATAATGAAGGCTTGATGTTAAAATTAAAAAGTTCATCTTACAAAACCGGTAGAAAAAGAGGAGAATGGTGGAAATGGAAAATAGAACCATTTAGCATTGATGGGGTTTTAATTTATGCCATGCGTGGGCACGGCAGAAGAGCCAATTTGTATACCGATTACACTTTTGGCGTTTGGGATGGCGATCAATTGGTTTCTTTTACCAAAGCTTATAGTGGCTTAACCGATGCCGAGTTTGTTGAAGTAGATCGTTTTGTAAAAAGAAATACTTTGGAACGCTATGGTCCGGTACGAACGGTAAAACCTGAATTGGTTTTTGAGTTACATTTTGAAGGAATTGCAGTTTCCAAACGGCATAAATCTGGGCTAGCTTTGCGTTTTCCTCGTATGCACCGTTGGCGAAAAGATAAAGTTGCCCGTGAAGCAAATAGCTTGCAAGATTTACAATTGCTACTAACCAAATACGGTTAGCATAATTGTAAAATGACTATGCTTAACTAGGTTGAGTTTTGAACTTTTTATCATAGGAATTTGTATTTAGACAATTCAAAAAATGTATTTATAGTGGGGCTGAAAATAAAGAATATATATTAATAGCTGGTTTGAGATCAATTTGGCAAAACTTTTCACTTCGTTCGGGGAAACGAGTCTTGTCATCATGAGCAGCTGCAGCTTGTCTTGGAATAGTTTACTCAAGCTGTTTTAAATACGGATGCTTAAACGGGGGCTCTTTATCCGATAGACAAATGCTGAGTATTACTTCCCTTAGTGCTTAAACATCAGTCAATAATTACTTAATCAATTTCAAGGGGCATACCATTTTTTAATCACTTCTTCGGCAGGTTTGCGTTGTGGCGTATAGTCTTTATTGTTTGTTCCACCCGATTCTTGATAGTTGTGATACCATTTCCAAATAAACCCACCACCAAACCAAGGTTCGTTCCATAAAGATTGAAACAAGGCTTCAAATGCAATGGATTGTGCTTCTAAATTTAAACCAACTGCATCACGGTTGGCTTCGTTTTCCCAGTTTCTCCAAGCCGTAAAATCACAACTCATATAGCCATACTCAGTAAATACTATATTTTTTTGTTGTTTTTCAGAAAATGATTTTAAGGCTGCCTTAATGGGCTTCCAATTTTCGACAAGGGTAGCAACATCTGGTGTAGCTTTTTCTTGTAAAGGGAAATAGGCATCTACCCCAATAAAATCTAAGTCATCCCAAAAAGGGATATTTTCATAATTGTCCCAATTGGCGGCATAGGTGAGTTCTCCTTTATAAATGTTGCGAACTTTATTAATTAGATCTCTCCAAAAGGCTTCTCTTTTTATAGCGGCAATTTTATATTCGGTACCAATGCAAAAACTAGCGACTTCTTTCTCCGCCGCTATTTCTGCGAAAGTCAGAATGTAAGCTTCGTAATCTTTCTCCCAATCGAGCCATGCTTCTTCAGTCGATAAATCATAAAACCCCACCCAACTATTCCACATCCAAACTTGTGGCTTTAATAATATTTGCAGGTTTGCTTTTTGAGCATAATCAATAATGGTTTTAATGCCTTCTGCTTTTTCTCCCCACCATTGATTATTGCTGTTAAAAGTAACTGAGCTATTTCCATCTCTTGAAAAAGCAAAGGGAGAAATGGCAACCCAATTCGCGTTAACTTGCTGAACATCTAATAAAAATTCTTCAGGAAAAGACCGGGAAGGAGAAACAAAACTAACCCCGTCCATTTTAGAAGTAGTTTCAACTTGGGCTTTGCTACAGGCTCCTAAACTTAATACGCTAAGTAATGTTACAATATAAAAAAACTGTTTCATAAGCAAACAAAGTTAGTTTTAATTATAAAATATAGTGTAGAAATTTAATTTTAAAAAATTTTGATTAACTATTTTAGATTCGATAGCAAATTAAAACTTAAAATGGGCTGATGCTTCTGGTAATTTCGAATGAAACAAAAATTCTTACTAATACTACCCAGTAAATAATTTAAGTATATGGTATATATGGTATATATTAAAATTTATTGTTTAAACAATCTCCTTGAAAGATTGTTCAAAGGCAGCTATTGTTTTATCAATATCTTCTATGCTATGTGCGCTACTTAAAAACCAACTCTCAAAATTACTGGGTGGCAAATAAACGCCATGTTCCAATAATTTCCAGAATAAACGGGCAAAATAGTCGGTATCGGTGGTTTTAGCCGTATCATAATTATATACTTTACTCGAAGTAAAAAACACGGAGATCATAGAGCCAAATTGATGCACTTGCATCGGTACATTAAAATGAGTTGACAGTTGTTCTAAACCATTTTTTAAGCGGGCTGTAATATGGTGAAGATGCGTATAAGTTTCAGTTTGTTTTAACATTTGCAAAGTGCTAATGCCTGCTTGCATCGCTAATGGATTGCCTGATAAGGTACCAGCCTGATATACGCCGCCTAAAGGAGCCACCATATCCATAATTTCTTTTTTACCACCATAAGCACCTACCGGCAAACCACCTCCAATAACTTTGCCTAAACAAGTTATATCGGGCTGTACATTAAAAACTTGTTGAGCTCCATAAAAACCGTGTCTAAAACCGGTCATCACTTCATCAATTACTAATAAAGCATTATGTTTTTTGGTAATCTCCCTCAAAAAAGTTAGAAAGTCAGCTTCTGGTAAAATAACACCCATATTACCGGCTACCGGTTCAATGGCAACGGCAGCAATCTCTTTTCCATATTTAGTAAAAGCATTTTCAACACCTTCTTTATCATTAAATGAAACTGAAATAGTATTATTCACCAAATTTTCAGGCACTCCTGCCGAGCCACTCATACCCAATGTCATAATTCCGCTACCACCATCAACTAACAAAGCATCGCAATGCCCGTGGTAACAACCTCTAAATTTGATAATTTTGTTTTTGTTGGTAAAAGCTCTTACCAAACGCAGAGTGCTTAAAATGGCTTCGGTGCCACTATTAACAAAGCGTACTTTATCAATATAAGGAAAGGCTTCTATCACTAATTGGGCTAAGGCAATTTCGTTCTGAGTGGTCGCACCAAACGTGCAGCCTTTTTCAACAGATTGTTGTAAAGCTTTCACCACTTTAGGATGCGCATGTCCGGCAATTAAAGGACCATATGAACCTACGTAATCAATATATTCATTGCCATCCACATCAAATATTTTACTGCCTTTTCCATGGCTTATAAACAACGGCTTTCCTCCCACCGATTTAAATGCACGTACCGGGGAGTTGACACCACCTACTAAAACTTGTTGGGCTTGTTGAAAATGTTTTGCTGACTGATTGAGTTTAAACAAGGCTAAAATATTTTTATGCAAACATACAGAAAGAATGCTTTTGTATACGATTATTTAACAAGTTTATCTAAACAATAAAGTAGTAGACACTTTTTTAATATTTTTTGAAGCGAAACTATTATGCTTTTCAATATGGGGCAGTCCCGCTTTCCGCTCAAATGCTGCGGCTATGCGACAAAATTCTGCGCTTCAGGCAGCATAACCGCTGCAATCGGGGCTAGTTTAAAAACTTCGGTTCTTCGTAGAAAATTAAAAAACAAAGGCACTCGAAAACAAAAAAGTATCAACCACTTTTATAAACTTGTCAATTATTTTAATGCCAAATATCTTCATAAATATTTTGATTAGGATCTGTTTCGATCAACTAATAAACTTAAGTTTCGGCAGTCGTATTTATTTCATAATAACTTAAATCTAAATTATTTATGGAAATTGAAGTACTCAATAAGGTTAAGTTAACTTAATTCAACATATAATGCATAAAATCATCCAAGTGAACAGGTTCACTTGTTGTTGTAAAGTGGTTAAGCTTTTATTAACACAATGGAACAGGTTCCATTGGAATAGTAATTATTTTACTACCGGAACTTAAGTAATAAACTATCAACTACAAAAAAAAATTTACCATCAAAGTTATTTGCCGAACTTCCGCTGTTTGTAATATACAATCCGGTTGAACATCTATCAATATAATTTGATGAAATTTTGCTTGTTCAATCAATAGCTGCCATATTAAATATATCGATTATGTTTAAGCCCACTCTAATTGTTTAAAGATAAATTATGTACTTAAGTTTCGGCAGTAAAGTAATGTTCGAAGTTGTCCTTAAAATTCTGTAATTTCGAATGAAATGAGAAATCTTCCCCTCAATTCAAAGAAAAGTAGGTGTTTATATAAGATCTCTCCCTTCGGTCGAAATGACAAGTTTTATCATGAACAATTTAAACTACTTGTAAAGCATCACAAAAACAAAATTTTAAGTAAAATAATTATTATTGAATCTTTACAAATAATTGAAAATCATAAACAAAACAAATAGCTACTATCGAAACTTCAGTTATTTATGTTATAGAGTAGGTTAATAACATTAACAATTAAAAAGCAAGGTTTTACTAGTACGTTGATAAAAGCTTTTGCGTTTTTTACATTTTTACTTAATCTAATTATGTAAATATATAATATATTCGACTTGTTAAATGATAAATACTAATGCATAAAAAATTAACATATCGATTTGTACACATGGTTGAAAATTTTATTGATGAAAATACAAAGTTAAATCCAAAAAAATTTTTTTATTTCAAGAAGTTCACTGTTATTTGCAAAAGATTAGATCGGTAATTTAGCAATTATACTATACTAATTCAATCTCCTAAAATTAGCAGTATTATTCATAAGGACTTACTAAGTTACATCTTCATTAAATAATTTTAATCCAATTTAATCACAATTTAATCACTAATTTTTTAAATCTTATGAGAAAAAAATTTAACTACAACACTAAATTTAGTTTAGTGAACAAATCTTTTTGTTTTTTTATTGCCTTACTACTATGTTGTAACGCATTTGCACAAGAAGCCAACAACACCGAACCTATTTGTACACCTCAATTCAATCCTTGCGACAATGTAAATGTTTTAGATTTTTCGCAACCAGGTATTGATTGGAGATTTAACAGTACATCAGGTTCATACACAGTAGGTGAGCAAACCTTTGACATTAATCTTATTGATCCAGATGGCATATTTGCTCCTTTGCAACCAATGGTTGATCCAGATGACGATGGCAGTTATGAAAATAATACTGGTTTAGCAATTGGTATCAATCCAAAACAAACTAATGATGAACTTGAAATTACCTACAACTTATCATTAATTTCCGATTATGTTGCTTTTACTATTAGAGATTTAGACCGTAAATATTATGGTGGCTCAGAACAAATAGAAAGAGTATGTGTAGTTGGTTATTTAGATGGGGTTGAAGTACTACCTTCAGTAAGCGCTTATTGCGGTAACGTTGAGGTTTCGGGCAACTGCGCGGTTGGTACTACCAGTTCATCTTTTAGTGAAGAAGATGAAAGTATCCGGGTAGTTTTTGAATCTTGCATTAATGAAATCAAAATCTTTTATGGTAATGATTCTTCAGCAGCAGATGATCCAACTTATTCTAGAATTTATATTGGAGATGATATAGGTTTCGGTACCGCAGTATGTACCGATGCTTGTAAACTATGTACCGCAGAAGCTGCAGAAATTGCTATGCCAAGTGGGAATACAGAAAGAACTATTTGCATTGATGATGAGATAGATGAACCTATTGATGTAACGGTTAGCGGTGGTAGCGGCGAAAATTCGGCTTGGGTAATTACCGATCAAGAGGCTAACATTTTAGGTTTACCAGATGCGCCACCTTTTGTATTAGACGGAGCCGGCGAAGGTACTTGTTTAATTTGGTATTTAAGTTGGGATGGCGACTTAGCTAACGCACCGGCAGTAGGCGAAAATGCTTCTGCTATTGTCGACGATTCTTTTTGTGCTCAACTATCTAATCCTATTTCGGTTAAACGAGAAGTTTGTTGTACTGCAGAAGCTGCTACAATTGATTTAGTTGGTAGTGATGCCTCAATTTGTATTGATGATGAGATAGATGAACCTATTGATGTAACGGTTAGCGGTGGTAGCGGCGAAAATTCGGCTTGGGTAATCACCGATCAAGAGGCTAACATTTTAGGTTTACCAGTTGCGCCACCTTTTGTATTAGACGGAGCCGGCGAAGGTACTTGCTTAATTTGGTATTTAAGTTGGGATGGCGACTTAGCTAACGCACCTGCAGTAGGCGAAAATGCTTCTGCTATTGTGGACGATTCTTTTTGTGCTAAGCTATCAAATCCTGTTTCAATTATACGAGAAGTTTGTTGCACTGCAGAAGCTGCTACAATTGATTTAGTTGGTAGTGTTAGCTCAATTTGTATTGATGATGAGATAAATGAACCTATTGATGTAGCGGTTAACGGTGGTAGCGGCGAAAATTCGGCTTGGGTAATTACCGATCAAGAGGCTAATATTTTAGCTATGCCAGATGCTCCACCTTTTGTATTAGACGGAGCCGGTGAGGGTACTTGCTTAATTTGGTACTTAAATTGGGATGGCGACTTAAGTGAAACTCCTGCAGTTGGTGCAAATGCATCAACCATTGTTAATAATTCAGAGTGTGCCGTACTTTCTAATTCAATACCCATTGTACGCGAAACTTGCTGTACAGCTGCTTCTGCTGAAATTGCAATTGCCGGTGGTGGTGATTCATTTGATCTTTGTGTAAATGACGAAACTCTAGACCTTGTACAATTTGAAGTACTTAATGCCGGTAACGGAGAAAATAATGCATGGGTTATTACAGATGGTGATGGTATAATTTTAGAACTTTTTGAAGATGCGCCAAATTTAGATTTTTATGGCGGTACAGAAGGAACTTGTTTAATTTGGTATCTAAATTGGGATGGTGATTTAGCAAGTGTACCTCAAATTGGCGATAGCGCTGTTGATTTGGTTTCTAACTCTACATGTGCAGAATTATCAAATGCTGTAACCATTACAAGAACATGTTGTTGTCCATACTCAATTGAATTTGTACCAGATAATTTAACTTGCATAAGTGGAGTGCTTTTCCCTAGAGCCACACTTGTTACTGATACTAATTTAATTTTACCAGGCGATTCATTAGTTTGTAACATAGAAGGCTTTTCGTTTTGTTCTGGATCCCCATCTATTCGAAATGCAGATGGTGATGTAGTTGCCGGTGCCGTTACTCTACCAGGTGAATATACAGCTACCGGTTGCGACTGTGCTGAAGATGTTCGTTTAGAAATTTCTCAAGATGATATAGATAATTGTGAGGTTGTTCAACAAAGTATTGTAGCACCTTCTATTTGTAATGGTGGTATGTTGGCAGAAGCTCCTATTGTAAATTCTGTTTTTAACAATTCGGCTACTATACAATGGAGTCCGCAAACCAATGCGAGTTTACAGTACAAAGCTGTTGACTCAAATCGATGGATTTCTGTTTCACAAAGAAACGGATATGTTATTATTCCAAACTTAGGTACTTGTAAAGAATATGAGGTACGCTTAAATTATCCGTGTGGTAATAATGTAATCACTTCATTGAATCAACGTTTCACAACAGCAGGTTGTGTTACTTGTGCTGATATTAGTCCTCAATTAGTACCATTAAACGTAACAGATAATTCAGCTATTTTAAGTTGGGATGTTGTTTCAGGTTCTATGTATACTTTATATTACAAAACTGATGATGCAGCGGAATGGAAAACTTATAATACAGTGGTACCATTTGTAGTTCTTTTTGGTTTAGATGAATGTTCTATGTACGAGTTTGGTTTAAAAGTAACTTGTGCAAATGCCAGAGCATCTGAAATGAGCCCTATTGTTGAGTTTGGTAACAATTGTGGAGGTCAAAGAAATGGTTCATTAGTAATAACAGACAATAGCTTAATCAACATTTATCCTAATCCGGCAAGCAGCTTTGTTGATATTTCATTAACTAACAATGCTACCATGTCATCTATTGAAATTTACAATGTTAGTGGTAAGTTATTGTTTAATGAAAACAGCTTAAACTTTGATGGAATGAAGTATACTGCTCAATTGACCGATTTGCCAAACGGTTTATACTTTGTTACTTCTGTAGTTGAAAGTAAAGTACACACCAAGAAATTTTTAAAAGAATAGTAATTTGACTTGGTCTTAAAATAAATTTAAAAAGCGGTTACTTTTAAAGAGTAGTCGCTTTTTTTTATAACACAAAATGAGTACTATTGTCCTATGAAATTAGATGGAGCTAAAATTTTAGTAACCGGAGGAAGTTCCGGTATTGGCAGAGCCACTGCTGCCTTATTAGTTGAGGCGGGTGCAACCGTAGTTATTACCGGTAGAGATGCAAACAAGTTAGAAAAGATTGCTGCCGGTATTGGAGCTATTGCTGTTCATTTTGATGTGAGTGATTATAGCAACCTAGCAAGCAATTGCAAAAAAGTGACAGATGCCTTGCAAGGCATAGATGTGTTGGTGAACAATGCCGGTATCGGAGAATTTCCAACCTTAGAGGAAGTTAAAATTGAGCATTTTGAAAAAATATACGCCACTAATGTATTTGGTCTTACCTTGCTTACTCAAGAAATAGTAAAGCATTTCAAGCAACAAAATAAAGGACATATCATAAATGTAGCTTCTACCGCCGCCTTACGAGGTTTTGCACGAGGTTCTGTTTATGCCTCCAGTAAATTTGCTTTACGCGGTTTAAGCGAATGTTGGCGGGCAGAATTACGTCCACACAACATTAGGGTAATATTGGTTAACCCTAGCGAAGTAACTACTGCCTTTAATAATACCGAACGAGTAGAACGTGAAGCCGAAGCAAGCAAACTTAGACCGGAAGAAATTGCCCACACTATAAAAGCTACTTTAGAAATGGATGACAGAGGCTTTATTCCTGAGGTGAGCGTTTGGGCTACCAATCCTAAATGATATAGAACTCGCTCTCATACTAAATTAATAAAAATATCGTCAATTTATTTGTATAAGAATTACAACCAGTTGACAGGACCTCCACACTCTATATCTAATACTTCACTTTGTTGATTAGAAAAAGATTGTTGTAAATTTAATTGGAGTTCGTTGAGTTGCTGATTATCAAAATTGTTTTCACAACTATATTTTAAAACGATTAAACTGGTTTTATTTTGAATCATAAAGATAGGAGGGCTTTTAAGATATTTCATGTTTTTGCCAGGCTTAATTTTTTGCAGATCTCCTAAGCTATCTAAAAATTGTTGGTATGCCTTTTCGCATTTCAAGATTGAATTGTACTCAAAGAATTGAAACGTTAAGGAATTTGATGAACGTTTGTCACTTGCTGTAAATCCTTCAAAAAAAGAGAAATTAGTATTGTTCAATTTTGAATCAACTACAGTATCTGGTTTGATAGTAAAAGTTTCCTTGAGATTGCTTTTAAAATGCATTATTTTCATCGAGTCAACTAAACTAACTTCTTTAGGCTCAGTTTCAAATTGTTCAACCGCATTATCGTGGCTTTCGGTATTTGGCAAACAAGTTGTAAACAAGCCTAAAATAAACATAGGGTATAACATCTTAAGCCATTCAAAATTCATCCTTACTAATTCATCTTTACTAAACAATCTCATCACGCAACCATTTAGGTTTAAAAAATCGGATTAATTCACGCTTGCCATCAATCACATAATATTTGTTTTCTTGTAGTTCAATTTTCATATCAAATACCCTTTCAGAAGCGGCTGCTCGGTCAGCCTCAGCTCCTAAACCAATAAATCGCCATGTTTCTAAATTGTCTTCTATATATGTTTTTGTTATAAAAGATGCTAAAATTAAATTATGCGAATCGTTAGATTGATTGCCACTATATAACTGAACCAAATTACCTGGCTGTACCATTTCAACAGAAAGTTCTTCAAATTTATCAGATAATTGAAGCTCGCCTGCTGTTATATAATGTTGATTAGATTGTACATCGGGTTGAAAGCCGGCATCAAATACAACATCATGGGCATAAATATTGCATTTCCATAAATCGGCACCCCAATTTACTTTGTATTGTAATTCATTGTTTACCCACTCTACTCTTTTTTCAGAGGCACCAATTAAATGATGATTTGGGCTTAAAAAAATGAGAGATTCTGTGCCATAATGTTTTCCAAGGGTTCCGCTTGCCCTTTTAACAGCCGTTTCTAACATAATTGATTCTTCTCTACTCAACCAATTATTAAAGTATTGAATGGCATCAATTTCATCATCATGGCTACTCAAAAATTCATTATATACTATTTCCCCGGCTGATGGAATATAGATTGATACTCCTATTTCTAAGTTCACGAATTGGGTATAGTGTTCAATTAATTTACCCCAAAAACGAGTTTGGATAACTATCTTATTAAAACTTTGCAAAACGGTATGATGCATGCCATATTTTCGTGCAATATCCTTCCAGTTAAAGAGTGTTTCTTCATTTAAGTTGATGTATTGCCCAGGCATTAAATAAAAATCAACGTCACTTGATTTACGAGCGAGGTTAATTTCTTCTATTCTTCCTCCACCTAACAACCATTTTAAAAAATTTTGAAACACTTTAATTAGAATTTACATTAGTTAAGCTAACTACTAAGTTAACGTTTTCCAATATAGAAACGATAAATTTTACAGATTTATCTAAACATTAAACTAGTTGACACTATTGCATTATTTTTTTGAAGCGAAATGTAGTACCTTCATTATAACTTAAGTTTCGCTTTTTTCCGAAGTTTTGGAACTGCAATTCTAGCTAAGTGAAGATGTTGAATGAAGTGAAGTAGCTTGCTCAAAATCTGTCGGATTGAAAAAGAGTACTGGTTATGCTAACTATGGTCGAAGTAATTGGGGGATACTGAGCATTTATTCCACTTCGCTCCATAAATCTCAGTATGACGCGGGTGTGCGGACTTAGTCGGGTAGACGGGTCATCCAAAAAATATCGAGTATCGAACACCGAACACTCAATTTTGATTGACGAATTTTTTATCATACAATTAATATGTAAACACTTTAACGAATTAGCGTAACGTTACCCTTTTTTTTCTGTGTTTCTCCGCCTTCTGTAGTGTATTCCACTATCCACGAAAATACACCTATCGGTTGCTTCATATTTTGAAATACCCCATCCCAAGCTGCATTTTGATCGGTGGTGCTGAAAACCGTTTGTCCAAAACGGTTAAATACCTTAAATGCATAGCTTTCAACAAACTTAACGGTGGGTTTAAACAGGTCATTTTGGGCATCGCCATTTGGTGAAAAAGCACTAGGCACATATACTTGAGCCGCACATTGTTCTATTATTACAATGTCGTCGCTGTTTGTACAACCTTTATCGTCAACCACAGTAAGCGCATAATTGCCCGGTGTTATTACTTGAATGGCTGGACTTTCTTCACCGGTACTCCAAGTATATTGTACAAAATTTTCGCCTGCACTTAAAACGGCAACATCGTTTTCTACCAAGCAAATAGCTTGATCTTCTCCCAAATTGACTTCTGGTACAGGGTTGATAGTGACCCTTATATCATCAGTAGCTTCGCATCCCCCGTTACTTACCGTTAGGCTATAATTGCCGGTTGTATTGGCAATAATGGTTTGGCTGGTTTCTCCGCTACTCCATTCATAAGTATAGTTGTTATTAGTAGGGGCGGATAGAACAACGGTTGTATCAGAACAAGCAGTTATATCAGCAGGTAAAACCACAGTAGGTACTTCATTAAAAATTACTTGTATAGATGCTAAAGAGCGGCATTCCCCACTTACAATTTCAACACTATATTCACCTGAACCACTTACTGCTAAAGTTTGATTAGTTGAACCATCATTCCATAAATAACTGTCTCCATTTTCACCCGCATCTAACTCAAAAGTATCTCCTTCGCATGCTTCAATATCTTCTCCCAATGATACCATAATATTATTACTAAAGTTTACTTCTATTTCATCTGTTGTGCTGCAATTACCACTAGACACTTCAACTGAGTAAGTTCCACTATTGGTTACGGTTATAGTTTGGGTAGAAGGTCCGTTGCTCCATTGATAGCTAACACCGGGTCCGCTGATGCCTGCATCTAATTGATAACTTTCTGCACAAAGCGTTACATCATCGCCTAAATTTAACTCAAAAGCATCAAACAATTCTATTGAAATTGAATCACGAGCAGTACAAGCTGCATTTGAAACATCTACCCAATAAATGCCGGTGTCGTTCACCGTAATTTCCTGGCTGGTTTCTCCGGTACTCCAAGCAACCTCTAAACCAGAATTATCCGCATCTAATTGTACGTCTACAGCATCACAAAAACTTTGATCTTCTCCAAGGTCCACTTCTGGAGTTTCTAAAAGCGTCACCTCAATTTCATCTGTACCGAAACAGCCCCCATTACTTACCAATAAAGAATAAGTTCCATCGCGGGTTACATTAAAAGTGGGTTCGGTAACGCCAAAAGTCCAGCTTAAATCAAAAGAAGGATCAAATGTTCCAGGATTAATTCTATACGAATCTCCACAAGCCATTATATCTTCTCCTAAATCAACAATGGGTTGTTCTGTAATTGTTATAACTATAGTAGTATCATCTATACCCAACTCACAACCAGAAACCTGTAAGCGAACATCATACATACCGGCAGTATTATAGGTATAGGAAGGGTTTTGTTCAGTTGAAGTACCTATACCGTCACCAAAATCCCATTGCCATTGTGAAGCGCCAATAGAAGCATCGATAAACTGAACGGGTAAGTCAATACACGTATTATCTGGATTAAAATCGGCAACTATTTGGCAAGGGATACCTGCATTCAATCGATACAGTGGTTGACTTAAGGTTACTTCAGAATTTACATCACCTGTCTGTGTATCAATGGCAAACAAAGTGGTATTATTGGCTATAAAAAATGTGTTCGTAAATGGATCAAATGCTGTTGAAATGGGTTCGCCTTCTGGTGGAATTTCATTACCAATTTGAGTAAAAACTCCATTTTCAATGCTACCAAAAGCACCACTTTCGGTGTAGGCATACATAATATTATCGTTTACATCATATTCAATATCAATAATAGTTACGTTTAAATTTTCCGTATTTACTGTTCCGGTAGATATATTATAAGTATGTAACTCACTGCCGCCTGTAACTACAAAAATTAAATCGCCTTTTGCATTAATGGCAGATGAAGTAATTTCTGTATTCGTTGCATTAAATCTAAATATATTGTCAATCTGTTTTGCTTCCCAATCAACACTTACTAAATCAATTCCAGTATTATTTTCTCTAAAGCCATAAATCACTTCGTTTTCACAATTGTACTCCAATTCTTTCAATCCTTCAACATTAAAAAAACCGTCGATGAGCGCATCTCCACTTACCGAATTGACTGTGTAAAATTGGGAATTACCTGAAGCAATATAATACATTAATTTGTTGTTGATATTAAAAGTAGCGGATAATATTCCATCAACTGATTCTGAAGTTAAGGTATTTATGTTATTCATAGGCCCATTCTCGGCATCAACTGTAACAGGAATAACTTCGTTGGCAGATGTGTCTATTTGGAAACCATACATGGGGGTACAATATTGTGCAGTTACAACATTATGATAAGTAAATATTGCTAAGAATGTTAGCATTGAAAACAGACTATTTTTCATAAATATAAATATGGAGCTAATTTATAGTTTTAACGACAATTCAGTTCCTTAAATTGTCATTTTTATTTAATATTCTCTTTGTAAACAAGTTTATCTAAACCATAAAGTAGTTGACGCTTTTTTTTTTGATTTTTTTTGAAGCGAACCATTTAGCTTTCTAATAACACTCCTCCCGCTTTCCACTCAAATGCTGCGGCAATGCTTCAAAATCTTGCGCTTCAGGCAGCATAACCGCTGCAATCGGGGCTAGATCGGTCAG
>CALHDG010000154.1 GCA_938023075.1 uncultured Chitinophagales bacterium | reverse complement strand
GCAGTATGCAAAGGCACTAATAAATAATTGAGTAAGCGCCCAACCACCGAACTTAAACCATAAACGGCTGTCTCACCGGCTATCTTTTTTAACAGCGACATATAAAATTACTAATTAAGACAATGATACATTAATGTAACCCAAGTTAATAATTAAAGATATTTTATTTATATTTATATTATTTATTTATGATAAAAATCACAAAGGTTAAGAATCTCTACCTAGGTCTAATGGAATTAAATCTTTTTCAAAATCAATTATTTCAACTGATGGCCATTGTACTGAAAAGGTTGTTTCTTTGTTTGCGTAAGTAATTGCGAAATTACCAGAACCAATAAAATTCATCCCAAATATAATCCCACAACTTTCGCCTATATCTTCAATCTCAATAACCTGTACATTCCGCATGGCTATATTTTCAGCTAAATATAAATGTACGAGATAAACGTTGCAATTTTTAATTCCTCCAAGCCCTGAAACTTTGACTACGGATATTGGCAGTAAATTTAATTTGGTCGCTATATCCTTTGTAATTACAGAGCCGGTTGCACCCGTATCCCACAAGGCTTTTGTGTTTATTATTCTTCTGTCATTGCGATCAATAAGTTCATCATCAAATGGAATTGAAACACCAGCATTGGTAATTATTTCTCTTACTTTCCCTGGAAATTTTTCAGTAAATGCCTGTACTAAGTTACCTTTTTTTCTGCCAATCATTTAAAGCATGCAGCGATTTATAATTTGTGTGTAGTTTTCTGTACCCAAACCAGTTTGTTGTATAAAAAAAGTTCCTAACTCGTATTTTTCTTGGGGCTTTGAATAAGCTTCAGAAATATTGTCATACACGCCAACTACCTTATCACCAACAATTACAATGAACTTATTTTTGTGTTTTAATGCCAGTTCTTCTTGATTGTCTATGTAATATTGAAATTCTTTTGATAGTCTCATGGTTTTAAATTTTAATGTGTTTAGTATTTGGCATCAGTTAGATGATGTCGGATTTTATCTCTTACAAAAGTATAACCAAAACACCTAAAAGACAAATTTATTTAAACATCTTGTTGAAGCCTTAATTAATAATGATTAAATGAATAATTTTTATCCTTTGTAAAATAACCAACGCCCTAACTCTTTTAAAGTTATTTTTTTACCATAAATTAAGATACCAACCCGGTAAATTTTTGCCGCCAACCAAGTAGCCAGTATAAAACCGGCAATTAAACAAACGCCCGATAATAAAAGTTGCCAGGTGGGCACACCAAAAGGCAAACGGGCAGGCATTACTATGGGTGAAAAGAAGGGAATAATAGAACCCCAAACCGCCATTGGACTATTGGGCGCATTAATTACACCCATGGCAATAAACAAGGCAATTACGATGGGTATGGTAACAATCATGGTTAGCGATTGTGAAGATTCATTATCTTCTCCGGTTGCCGTACCAATAGCGGCGAAGAAGGCAGCATAGAAAAAATAACCGCCCAAAAAGTAAAATAAAAATCCAGCTAAAATCGGTAGCCAATTCACATTTTTCAAGCCTTCTATACTTTCAGTGATTGCCAGCATTTCTTTGGAATTACCCGTTTGTAAAGCAGGATTGTTAGCTACATCTTGCAATTGACTTAGTTGATCGGCAAACAAAAAACCCATGACCAACAAAACACCAAAACCTAAAATAATCCAAAGCGCAAATTGTGTTAGACCTACTAAGCCGATGCCCACAATTTTGCCCATCATTAATTTAAAAGGTTTGGTACTCGACATAATTACTTCTACTATCCGGTTGTTTTTTTCTTCGGCAACGCCACGCATCACCATCGTACCATAAAAAATTAAGATAAAATATATAACAAAACCAGTAATGTAACTACTAATAGTTGCCACAATAGTGTTGCTGCTCCCCTTATCTTCGTCTATACCGGTTTGCATAATACTAATGCTGGTTTTCAAACGCTCCAATTTGGCTTCATCTATTTGCTCTTGTTTATATTTTACCTCTTTAATGGCACTGCTAATTTGCCGTTCTATTTTTGATTTGGTAGTAATGCTCAACAAATTATCAGAATAAAAAGTAATGCCTTCCGGTTGCTGCAAGTCGATGGGCGGAATCAGTAAAACACCTTCATAATCTTTATCTTTATAACTTTCTTTTAGAGCCTCAAACGATTCTTCCGAATATATGTATTGTACTTCGTTGTCGTTAGGTAACTTTTCTAAATTGATGCTACTTTCATCTTTTACTACAATGGTTTTGGTGTCGCCAGAGTAAGTCATAAAAAATACTTGTGCTCCAAATAACAGTGCAATACTTAAAGGAGCCAATAGTGTTGTAATAATAAAGGAGACTTTTCTAACCCTCGTAATATATTCGCGTTTTATAATTAACCAAACTCTACTCATCGCTTTGCCCTCCTACTTGATTAATAAATATTTCGTTGATGCTCGGCAACAATTCTTTAAAAGCGGTAATTTCAATATTTTGGTCTAACATATATTGCAATAGTTGATTAGAAGTATAACTTTCATTTAATTTTATCACTAATCGATTATCGTTTTGTTCTTTTATGTCAAAAAAATCGCTTTTCATACCATTCAGACTTCCATTAAAATTCAATTCATATTCGTTTTGCTTAAAGTACTGTTTTAATTGCTGAACCCCACCTTGCAAAATTACTTGACCTTTGTTAATTAAAGCAATCTGCTCACAAATTTCTTCCACTTGTTCCATACGGTGCGTAGAAAATAAAATGGTTGCTCCCGATTTGGCTAATTCAAAAATTT
>CALHDG010000153.1 GCA_938023075.1 uncultured Chitinophagales bacterium | reverse complement strand
ATCAATTTTGATTTTAATCGATTGACAGGTAGTATTCCGCCTGAAATTGGAAACTTGAAAAATTTAACCTCCTTGAATTTGATGGCAAATCAAATAAGTGGTGAAATACCGCCCGAGCTTGGTAATTTAGAAAGTTTATGGTTTATCTATTTAAGTGACAATAAACTAACTGGTGAAATTCCAGAAGAATTAGGTAATTTAAGCATTGGTGTCTTTCTTTTTTTGAGTAATAACCAATTAACGGGTAGTATTCCTCCTGTTTTTAGTGATTTTCTATTTAATGATCTTAGGTTTACCTTATTCAACAATAATATGAGCGGCTGTTTTGATGCCAGTTTAACTAAGTTGTGTGATAAGTTTAAAAATGGCATTTACGGTTTCGGAGATTCCATAAGTGAGGGCAATGATTTTGATGCCACTTGGCGGGAGTTTTGTTATGAGGGTAAAGGTGTTTGCGATACCGTAAACCGCTGCCATCCGCAAGACTGGCAAGCCTTGCAAACTATTTATCAAAATTATGGTGGCGATAATTGGTTAGCAACTGCTGGTTGGGATAGCTTAATGATAAACCAAGATACCATTCCCGAAACTTGCAATTTAGATAAACTGTACGGTGTAGCAACTAATGCCTACGGAAGGGTTGATTCCATCAATTTATCTACCAACGGGCTTAGTGGAAACTTTACCGCAGATTGGTTAAACTTAGATTCGTTGACTTATCTTAATATTACGAACAACAATTTAAGCGGTTGCTTCGATAGTTTGACTGTTCAGCTTTGTCAGCAACTCAACTCACCCTATTTTACCTCCGACAGTTTAATCGACAAAGGCAATAGCTTTGATTCCACTTGGGAGTTCTTTTGTACTTACCAAACTTGCGACACTACAAGTACAAGTATTTTCAACTTCATTAACAACTATCAATTAAGTTTATTTCCTAATCCTGCAAACGAATTTATTTATATTAATTATAACTTTTCATTAAGTGGCAATATAGAATATCAGTTATTCTCTATCAAAGGCAAACAATTAGACCAAGCAATTCTAAAAGAAGAAAAATTAGATATTTCGTCTCTAAAAACAGGTACTTATTTTTTGATAATTAGAGACGATAAAAAAGTATATTCAAGCAAATTTGTCAAAATATAAATAAGAAGCAGAGCGCCAGCAAGTAACAATGTGTAAAACAACATGCGGGTTTCCCTTGTGATTGGTGACTTCAAAACCTTGGTTAAAGGCAGCTGGTCTGGCAAGTTTAATGCTTCGAAGCCCGCACATTGTTTACACTTAGCGTTACTTGCAAGCAATAAAAAACTAAATGCAACCAATTGGCAATAATACACATCATTAAATCGTATTCTTTTATTTCTTAACTCATAAAAACATTAAGATGATGTTCTTTAAAAACAGTTTACTTTTTCTCAGTTTATTCATTTCACTAAACCTTACAGCCCAAACAGAACTAATAGTGCCAATACAACCAGATTTTTACGAAAATATTGAAGCAACCAATTTCATATTTGCAAAACCAACCACCATTTGGTCGCACTATATTGATATTGAGTTAAATGATTTAAACACCACAGATGTATTCAATCTCCGGTTTCATAACGAAGATTACAATGTTGTGTTTGAAAGTAAAGAAGAAAGAGCACCAAACAACTACAGTTGGTTTGGTACTAATACAGATGGTGACGGTAGCATTATTATAACAGTATTAAATGGTGATGAACAAGGCATTTTAACCAAAGGTAGTGAAATTTACCGCATACTAACCACCGCAAAAGGCTACCAGGCAATTGTGCATATTGACCAAAGTCAATATCCACCGGAGGCATGTTTTACAGAAGGTCCTTTAGTACCCGATGTACAGAAAAACGCATCTGACCAAAGCCATCATAAAGAAACAAACCATATACAACAAGCCTTAGCCAATGGTTGTAAAATTAATGGTTTAGTGATGTACACACCAGCAGCAGAGGCAGCCATGAAAGGTAGTGGAGAACCAATGCTCACCGATGTAAAGGCTGCCATTCAATTAGCCGTGGACAGAACAAATTTGGCATTTAAACGAAGCGAAATAACTGACTATGACCCAATAGAATTGGTAATGGTTAGCCAATTAAATTTTGTGGAAGGAAGTTCTGCAAGTGCAGATATAGTAAGGTTTAAAGATTCGACTTTTGTACAAAATTTGAGAAACCAATACGATGCCGACTTTTGTATGTTGATTACGGATGATGTTTATAGCAATTGTGGTATAGCCTATGTAGGTGCATCAAATAGTTTTGCATATGGTATGGTTCCTTACGATTGTATGATAGAAAATTTAAGTTTTGCTCATGAGTTTGGTCACTTATTTGGTGCGGACCACGATGTGGACAGTGGTCCATTAACAACAGCCGGTTATGCTCACGGTTACATAGATACAGTTGGTAGATGGCGCACCATTTTAGCTTATCCTACTCCTTGCACAATTAATGGTTTTGACTGTATAAGAGTGGGATTTTATTCAAATCCTGATGTAAACTACATTGACGGCAGACCAATGGGTACCGCAGCAAGAGAAAATAATGCACGGGAATGTCGCGAAAACTACGACAATCTTGCCCAGTTTCAGCAGCCTGTCAATACATTTTTATTAAACAATACTACTTACAATAGCAATAATTTATATACTTCCATTTTAGCCAAACAAAGTATCACTTCGTCCGGTTCTGTTGTAGTACAAGATAGTGCAACCTTAATTTTAAAAGCTGGTGAAAGAGTCCGTTTAAACAATGGTTTTTCATCTAAAAAGAAGGCAAATGGACATTATGGAATTGAAACCATTGAAGACTGTCCTTAGTTTATTCTTAATATTAAATATAAAATATCATGATATTAAGAATCTTACGGATAGGTTTAGGCTTAATTTTATTAAATGCAAACATATATGCACAATGCCATATTGATGATTGGACGGCTTTGAAAGCACTTTATGAAAGTACTAACGGAGATAGTTGGCAAGAAAATGATGGATGGGATTTAATATTAACAGAAACTCCTCCACAGAATTGTGATTTAGGTAAGATGAAAGGAGTGACTTTGGATGAGGACTATAATACAAGAGTAGAAGAATTATTTTTACCAAGTAATAATTTAATTGGCAATATTCCTGTTCAGCTATGTAGTTTAACGGAATTGAAACAAATCAGTTTAGATTTTAATATAATAGATGGCATTATACCAAACTGTATTGGTGAAATGACGAAACTTGAATTTATTGGTTTCGCATTCAATCAATTAAGTGGTAGTATACCAAAAGAGATTGGAGAACTATCAAATTTGATTTGGTTAGAATTAATGTACAATCAATTGAATGGCGAGATACCTCCTGAAATAGGTAACTTAGAAAATATTTGGCAAATTAGGTTGAATAGTAATCAATTAGGTGGGAATATACCTGTTGAATTAGGTAATCTAAGTATAAGTTTACAGCTCTTTTTAGACAATAACCAGTTAACTGGTACTATCCCACCTGTCTTTAGCAATATGCGTTTTAATAATTTAAAACTTACTTTATTCAACAACAATTTAAGTGGTTGTTTTGATGAAAGCTTAAATACCTTATGTGATAGTTTTAAAGATGGTATTTACGGCTTTGGAGATTCCATAAGTGACGGCAATAATTTTGATGCCACTTGGGAAGAATTTTGCTTTGAAGGCAAAGGCATTTGCGATACACTCAAGTCACCTCCTTTAGTGGGTAGTTTTAACTGCGATTAGTTTTATATTTAATCGAACCACAAATAAAACACCCAAATTTTAAAATAATAACATAATGAATCATAAAACAATAATCATAGATAATAACAAACAAAACTCTACCCGCTTAGAACAGTTGATGCGACAGCAAATGCCGCAACTTCAAATTATTGGTAATGTACAATCGCCAAACGAAGGTTTGGAGTTGTTACAAAATCATAAAGCGCAATTGCTTTTTGTAAACATTGCTGACCTAACCGGTGAACAATTTATGCAACTGAAAGTCTTACAGCAAAGGTCGTTTTCAATCATATTTGTGACTCCGACATTTATGGAGGAAAATTTTAATCTGCTTCCAGACCGTCTGTTTAAAATAAATCATCAGACAAAAATTCAATTGCGTATAGGTAAAACCATCAAATGGATTCTACTTAAAAACATTATTCGTTTTCAAGCAAATTCAAACTATACCAAAGTTTATTTGACTAATAGAGAAGAAGCTGTTTTGACATCTAAAACATTAAAATACTACGTTGACAAATTAGATAATGACGGTTTTATTCGACCACATCAATCTCATTTAGTTAATAGACTTGTTACCCTTTAAGAGAATGAGAATCCTTTGAAAAAATTCCATAGCCCAGCAGCAACGAAGATGGCAAAATCTCTTAGGGATGCTGACTTGTTTCTAAATTTATTTTGAAGAATTGCATATCGTTTAATTC
>CALHDG010000152.1 GCA_938023075.1 uncultured Chitinophagales bacterium | reverse complement strand
GAATCATTTTTTTATCCAATATTTCCAAGTATTAATTATTTCAATTGTTTTTTCAGATGCACTAATTTCATCTAATTTTTCTAAAGCAATTTCGAGCAAGTAATCATCAAATTCAACAGCTACCTCAATATTAAAATTCCTTTCAAAATTTGTATCATCAGAAGACAAATCAATCACCTTTATTCTTTTTGATATTTTACTTCCATCTCGTTTTCTTATGTTAATAGTTGCTTCAAATGGAAATTCTAATTCATCCTGAACATAATAATACCAACTCATGTTTTGCTCATATTCGTGACTACAATCAACCAATATTTCATTATAAAGCAATTCCTCGTATTGTTCTTTTTTCATTTATACTATTTAAATATTTATAACTTACTCCTTATACAAATTCTTTTGTCGAAAGGCAATCTATCAAAAGCATAGACAGAATTTATAGAGTCGTTTTTAAGTATGAGTGAAGTTGGAAGTATAGCCCCGATAGCAGTGGTTATGCTGCTTGAAGCGTTGGCACTTGTCGCAAAGCCGCAGCATTTGAACAGGATAATCTTGTCCCGACGGCAAAGCCGGTCGGGGGCGGGTAGCCCGTTTCCAAATGACCGTACCGGTTCGCTTCTTAAAAAAATGCAATGATTAATTTGAAAGTTAATAAGGCGAACCGGTTTAATCAAAAGCTAGTAGGTTTTAGTTCTCCACCACCACTTTCCCAAGGGCTTTGCCGCTTTCCAAATGCGCATGGGCTTTGCCTATTTCTAACAAGGTAAATTTATGTTCGTCTACATAAGGTTTTAGCGCACCCGCTTCCACAATAGTCGTTATTTTATTTAAGATTGCTCCGTGTTCGGCTCTTTTAGTATTGTGCAACATGGGGATTAACATAAACACCACATGAAGCGATAATCCTTTAAAGTGAGCAAGTGTTAAATCTAACTCGCATAAAGAAACGGTTGTTACAACGTGTCCATTTAAAGTTGCGGCGTTGAAGGAGTTGATCATATTTTCTCCACCAACCGAATCGTACACCAAATCGAAACCAGCACCACCGGTATGCGCGTTTACATAATCTTCTACCTTTTCGGTTTTATAATTAATTGGAGTAGCACCATAAGTTTTAATCATTTCAAATTGCGGCTCACGACTTACCGTAGCATAAACATCTGCGCCAAAATGTACCGCCAACTGCAAGGCAATATGTCCAACACCACCGGCACCACCGTGTACCAACACTTTTTGATCTTTTTGAATGCCTGCACGCATCAAACCTTCGTAAGCAGTTATGGCACATAAGGGTAGGGCAGCCGCTTCTCGAAACGACAAATTTTTGGGTTTCAATGCGGTTAGGTGGGCATCGGCTACTATGTAATCGGCGAGGGTTCCTGGTAAATCTGCCAATCCTCCGGCACAGCCATATACTTCGTCGCCAACAGTAAAACCTTGTACATCTTCTCCTACGGCTTCTACCGTTCCTGCAAAGTCCATTCCCAGCAATGCCGGTGCATCTGGCGAAAGGGGTAAATCTTTGCCCATCTTTCTAATCATAGTATCTACGGTGTTTACACTCGATGCCGCAATTTTAATCAATAGATGTCCGGCTTTTACGTCGGGCTTGTCAATTTCCTGAACTTCAAATTGTGCATTTTCACCATAATTTTTTATTAGCATTGCTCTCATAATCAACTAGTTTATTTTACTATTATTTTATAGGTACGAATGTATGGAAAGTATATTGCATTTAATAAAGTACATGCCAAAATACTCGTTGTTGAAATATCTTAACCTGTTTAAAAAAATGAGTAAAAAGAATTTGATGACTTAGAATAAGAAAAGATGAATACTTAAATTGCAAAACAAATTGTAAAACCAGTTAAAAGAAGATATGAAAGAAATTAAACTTTGCGCATTGAACGAGTTACAAGAAAAACAACCAAGCGGCAAACAAGTAAATGGCTTAGATTTGGTAGTGGTTAAATATGGAGAGGAAGTATCGGTGCTCTATGGAAGATGCCAACACCGTGGCGCGCTAATGGCAGATGGATTTATTGATGGCGACAATATTGTTTGCGGGGTTCATAATTGGGATTATAGATTTGACACCGGGGTAAGCGAATATAATAATTCAGAAGCCCTGCACAAATTTTATGCTCTTATAAAAGATGGAAATGTTTATATTGATGAAGATGAAATCAACGACTATCTAAACAAACATCCACAACCTTTTAATCGCGATGAATACTTGGGGCAATATGCAGATACCCATCCTGAAAGCACCGAACCTTATACCAAATACATTAAACACCTCGCTCAACATGGTCTCAGCAAATGGGGACATCACGGACCGTCGGCAGCTATGGGTGTGGATAGAAATACCCTACCCAAATGGGAAAACATACAGTTTTTGCCGGCACAATTAGCAAGCCGCCCTTTGTTAGATGAAGAAACAGTGGCTACCAAAGTTGTAATTGGTCAAAAAGCCAAAAAACCATTAGAAATAGATATACCCTTATTTGTTTCCGATATGAGTTTTGGGTCACTTTCGAGAGAAGCCAAAATTGCCTTAGCCAAAGGAGCAGAACTGTCGGGCACCGGCATATGCAGCGGCGAAGGTGGCATGTTGCCCGACGAGCAAGCCAACAACTCCAAATACTTTTATGAGTTAGCATCTGGCAAATTTGGGTTTAGTTGGGAAAAAGTGATGAAAGCACAAGCCTTCCACTTTAAAGGTGGACAAGGGGCAAAAACTGGAACCGGCGGACATCTGCCCGGGCACAAAGTAACTGAAGAAATTGCCGCCGTAAGAAATTTGAAAGTTGGTGAACCCGCCATCTCTCCAGCCGCTTTCCCCGATTTATTTACCGCAGAAGATTTTACCAAAGTTGCCAACGAGGTTCGAGAAAAAACCGGTGGTATTCCGGTCGGTTTTAAAATTGCTGCCAGCCACATCGAAGCTGATATCGACTTTGCTTTAAAAGTGGGCGTAGACTATATTATATTAGATGGTCGCGGTGGCGGCACCGGCTCGGCACCAACCATACTCCGTAACAATATTAATGTACCTACCATTCCAGCATTAGCAAGGGCAAGAAGGCATCTTGACAAAATCGGAGCTAAAAACATTACCCTCATTATTACAGGTGGGCTTAGAGTTGCCGAAGATTTTGCCAAAGCGATGATGCTCGGTGCCGACGCTGTTGCAGTTTCCAATTCTGCTATACAAGCAATTGGTTGTTTGGGTATGCGGGCTTGCAACTCCAACAACTGTCCGGTTGGTATCGCTACCCAAAAAGATCATTTGAGAAAACGGCTCATCATCGAAAACTCTGCCAAACAGTTGAACAATTTTTTTAAGGCAACCAACGATTTGATAAAAGTAATTGCCCGCGCTTGCGGACACGATAACGTTAGCCAATTTAACCACAACGACCTTTCCACTTTTGATTACGATTTACACCGACTAACCGGTATAAACTATGCAGGGGTTCATCATCATTAAAAATGGATAGATGTACTTAACCATAATGTAAAGTTTTATACTTGAACAGGCTAACATTTAAACTTTTTGAACGCAAGTTTTATGCACATATACTTTTTCAAAAAAATGTATCTATCCCAAAGGTTCAAGATGCCGATATTCTTTCAAACCGATTAAACACAAAATGACAAGTATATTTTTTCATCGTTCCTTAACAAGAACAAGTTTATCTAAACAATAAAATAGTATACACTTTTGCATTATTTTTTTTAGAAGCGAAACCAGCAAACAATATGGAAAGGCGCAGCCCGCTTTCCACTCAAATGCTGCGGCTAGGCTGCAAAATCGTGCGCTTCAAGCAGCATAACCGCTGCAATTCTATCTAAGTGTCTTTCGGCATATTGAATGTTATTTATTTATACATTAAAAATAATTCAACATTCATTATTCGTTAATCGATATTCGTTATTCATTAAATGGTCAACCAAAAAATATCGAATATCGAACACCGAACACCCAATTTTGAATGACGAATTTTTCCATTAGAAAAACAACACTTAGCAGTTAAACAACCCAATGCACTTTAGTGCTGTTGGCTTGGAAATCGGGGCTAGTTTAAAAACTTCGGTTCTTCGTAGAAAAAAAACAGAGACACCCGAAAACAGAAAAATATCAATCGCTATGATAAACTTGTTTATTTATATAACAAAATTGACAAACTAGACTCAAATCTCATTTATTTATGATAGTTTTGTAATCAATTATTTAAAACTGATTAAACAAAAAGTTCTTAACTTAATTAAACTTATCAAGAAAGGTGGAGGGAATGGCCCTTTGAAACCTTAGCAACCTGCTTTTAGGCAAGGTGCTAAATCCAACTCTTACAATTTTGGTAAGATAAAGATGAGCGTAGCTAATCCGGCAGCTTCTCTATTCTTTTTTGGTGGTTCATAAACAAAAAAAGATATGAAAATTTCAATTAAAAAAACAGACAAAAATTTCGCCTTTATTGCCAGCAATGAAGAAACCAGCATGATGCTAAATGCCGGGGCTACAGTAGAAGAAGGCAATACCGGCTTTAGACCAATGGAAACCGTTTTAGTTGCCGTTGGTACTTGCATGGCGATCGACATTATGCAAATATTGCTAAAACAACGACAGCAGGTTACCAATTTTGAAATGGAGGTTGAAGGAGAACGAAAATCTGAAGGCACCTCCTCCCCGTTTACAGGAGTTACTATTCAATTGCATATTGCAGGAGAAATTAATGAAAACAAACTGCAAAAAGCCATTCAGTTAAGTAAAGATAAATATTGCTCAGTCTATCATTCCTTGCATCCTGCTATTGGTTTAACGGTTAATTATAATGTAAAAGAACACTAACAAAATTCCAAAATACAATTGTTGTTAAACCTAATTATTGAAGATAACTATGGACAATTTACATTTTGAAACCAAGTGCATTCAACTGCAAACTGAGCGAACGCAAAATAGAGAACATTCTGTACCTTTATATTTAACCTCGAGTTTTGTTTTTAATACAGCAGAGCAAGGAGCAGCTATTTTTAAAGGAGAAGAACAAGCCAATTTATACTCCCGGTTTTCTAACCCAAATACCGATGAGTTTATCCAAAAATTAGGTGCCTTAGAAAATTGTGCTGCTGGTGTTTCAACGGCTTCTGGTATGGCTGCCATTTATGTAACGTTTGCTGCCTTGTTAAAGCAAGGCGATCATATTGTTGCGGCTAAAGCTATTTTTGGTAATGCGCATTACATTATCACTAACATATTACCCAATATGGGTATTAGCTATACGTTAGTTGATATTGATGACCATACGCAATGGGCAGAAGCTATTCAATCGAATACGAAATTGGTGTACCTTGAAAGTCCTTCTAATCCAACTTTAAAAATTGCCGATTTATCTTATATTAATAATTTGTGTAAGCAGCACAATATCATTTTTGCCGTTGATAATTGTTTTGCGAGTCCATATTTACAACAACCGGTTAAATTTGGGGCAGATATAGTAATACATTCAGCAACCAAATATATTGATGGACAAGGCAGGGTATTAGGCGGTGCTATTTTAGCAAACGAAAAGTTGGCTTTGCAATGTTACGATTTTATAAGAAGAACCGGTGCCAGCCTTTCGCCATTTAATGCCTGGGTACTTTCTAAAAGTTTAGAAACCCTTGGTGTACGAATGGACCGCCATTGTTTTAATGCCTTTACTATTGCCGAACGCCTTGAACAGCATCCAAAGGTAAACCGGGTAATGTATCCTTTTTTAAAATCGAACCCACAGCAAGCATTAGCAAAAAAACAGATGAAATTAGGCGGTGGTTTAGTTGGTTTTGAATTAGCAGGTGGCATTAAAGAGGCTCATGGTTTTTTGAATGCTTTACAACTGCATAGCTTAACCGCCAATCTTGGAGATACTCGAAGTATCGCTACCCATCCTGCTACTACTACTCATGTTAAGTTAAGTGCAGCAGAGCAACAAGCGGCTGGCATACAACCCAACTTCTTGAGACTGTCTGTCGGTTTAGAGCACGTTGAAGATTTATGGGCAGATATTGAACAAGCGATAAAATAGCTTCCATAATTTTAGTAAGAGGTTACATCTTTTTAAAAAAGGTGTCATCTCTTAAATAGGCATTTCATTTCACAAAACAACTTGTTGGTAGTAAAGATTTTTAGGTTCGGCTGATGAATGCGGAGCCTAATAAAAGAGAGGGCTATGAAATCAATTCAAATATACATATTGAATAATCTTTAATCCTATTTAAAAAGATCATTCTTTTCTGTAAGCTACCAATGCCATTTGGGTTTCTTGTTGGTTTATGGCTATGCGGTAAAAATCAAAACCGGGGATATCGCTGAAATCGGCAACAAGCACCCAACCTTTGGCAGCCGCTTTTTTGTTAAACAAAAACAATTGTTGCCCTATGCCAGAAATAATGTTACCGTTTTTTAAATATACAAAAGATGCAGCTTTTGGAGCGCAGCTACAAATGGTTTTGGCAATTTTGGTTTTGTAGTAATATTCTTTCATAACGCAAGTGGCAGTGTCTTCAAAAAATTGATACCCAACTGCCCTGCGGTAGGGTACTTTTTGTAAGGCAGAACCAATTTTATCATCAATTTTGGTAGCAGACCTTGCTCGTCTTTTAGCCCGGTGTAATTCGTGCGGTTCGCCAACAATAAAAAGAGCAACTTCTTTATGGTTTATCCAACTGTGGTAACCAATTAATTTTTCGTTTTTTAGTAATACTTTACGTTTACCGTTTTTTAACTTCAGTTGTATTAAATGTTGCGTTGAATCAACATCTTGTTGTACGGCAGACATAAATTTGCCTCCTTTAAAATAAGTTGGCGAAAATTCGTTGGCTTTAGTGTTAGTGAGCTGTTTTGTTTCGCCACGCTGTATTTCGTATTTATAAATGTCGGCTTGTTCATCTGCTCGAATGGAAGAATATAAAAGATGGCTGCCACCGCTGCTAAAGTGGGGTTGGTTATCGTAACCTTGGCGATTGGTAATATTGGTTAGATTGCTATAGTTTAAATTATCGCCTTTTAAATTGATGTCAATTAAATAAATATCGGTATTTAATTGAGCTTGCGCTGTTAATGGGAAACTGCTTATTATTAAAGCAATAATTACAAAAGTAAATAGCATAAGATTAAGAACGTTTCTACGGGAGAGCGAGCTTGGAAAACTAGCCCCGATTGAAGTGGTTATGCCGTTTGCAGCGTTGGCATTGTAGCATAGCAACGGCATTTGAACGGAAAGCGGGACCCAAAGTTGCTGCGTAGTTAAATCTTTCGCTTCAAAAAAAAATAGTTTAGTAATTTGCTGGGGTAAATTTATTGGTCTAAAAATTTTGATCGCCAAAATTTTTGCACTGTCTAAATTCATAATTAATAATTCTAAATTGCTGAAGTTATGGTAGTAGCGATTTTTTTAAGGAATGAGAAAAAAATAAATTCGCATTATGACTTGGCAATTTTTCTATTTACTTCGTTGAAAGCCGTGTTTTAACCCCACTAAGACTGTGTTTTTCGTCTCGTTTATCAAAAAATTGCTTCATTATAAATAGTAAATTTGATTTTTCATCATTCAAAATTGCCGACCTTCATTAGCTGTAAAATTTTGTTTTTGCGATGTTGCTTTGGTTCTTTTACACGTTTATAAAAAAACTTGACATCTAAATAATGAGGTAAGGACTTTACAAAGATAATAGTTTATCCTTAAATTGAAGGTAGATTGCTCATTTCATTCGAAATAACAAAAATCTAAATTGCCGTTACGAGCGTAAATAATTACTTCAACTTGAGCTAATTATTTACAATATTACTAAAGGCAGAAACGTCTTTCGCAGATATCTTCTTACCATTGTCATATATAATATGGTATTGCAAATTGCCTTGCCCGTCGTATAATTTCCAATCTCCGTGTTTTTTACCATTATTATAATTGGCAACAGCCGTAACATTTCCACTACTATCAAACTCTTTCCATTCGCCTTCTAAAACACCATCAATAATATAACCGGATTGTTGAATAACTCCATTGGTATGAGTTTCAACATAGTTTGGATTAGTGTTGTTCATTTTATAAGTATCGCAATATGGTCGATGAGGGTTTACTTGATTTTGCGCTGTTAAGCTAAAACTACCACCTATTAATAAAATTATGATTAAATACTTCATAGAATTCGTTTTTGTTTAACGCAAAATTAACCTAAATTTAACAAACCACCAAATTTTGTTTACATAAATTTAACAAATTTGACAAAAGAATGGGGAGAAAATTAATTTTCTAACTCTTGTGTTGCTTTATAAGTGGTTTATTTTGTTTATGATAAAACTTGTCATCTCAATGGAAGGGAGCGACTTTACATAAACACCTGCTTTTCTTTGAATTGATGCTGTCATTTCTCATATCATTCGAAATGACAGCATTTTAAGGACAACTTCAACCATTATTTTACTGCTAAAACTTAAGTTTGTTATGCTTGAATAGGTTGAGTATTCGGCTTTTTTATACTTGTTCAGGTTGAATTTTGGACTTTTTTTACCAGAGGATTTTGTGCTTAGAGGATTCAAAAAAATGCTTCATAGTGGGGCTATGGAGCTATTTTTTTAGAAGTATAAGTGCAAAAGCCTTAGTCAAAAAGTATAAAATTTAGCCTAATCAAGTATATAATCTGAATAAAACAAAATCTAACTGCTAACTTCTCTCATCCAACTTATAAAATCTACCGCATTAAGGTCAATAAATCTTGCTCAACGGTTTCAATGGTGCCGCTGTACTGTGTAAGATTTCCATATTTATCAATTACATAATAAGCCGGTAATGAAGAAATCATGTATTGCTGTGTAATGGATGAAACATCGTTATCGGCAAAAAGGTTAACCCCTTCAATGTTAAAGCGGCTAATAAAATCGAGGGCTTTGTTGCGGTCTTTGTCAATAGAAATGTTAATAAAGGTAACCCCCTGATTTTCAAGATTGTCTTTTTTGACTTTATAGCGGGAAAAATTATCTAAACAGGGTTTGCACCAAGTTGCCCAAAAGCTAAGATAGACGACTTTACCTTGATAATCGGTTAAATTTACTTGTTGATTGAGGGCATCAGGCAAGGTAAAATTTACATTTTGAATACCGGAATACATTTCAACTAATTTAAAATAAGCTGCATCAATCATCAATTTCCATTCGTCAGTAAAATTCAATTCTTCGTATTCATAGCGTTTATCTTCCCATAATTTTAGGCGTTTGTTGGCTAAATCTTTTAAAAATAACCGGGTTAATAAATAATTGCGCGAAATACCAATGAAATTATTGGTTATTAATTGGTAGTAATCGGCAGAAGTTTCTTTTGGTCCGCTTTTTTGATTTACAAAGTTTACATAGCCCAAATACGTTAACATGGCGTTGATGTACTCTTTGTTTTCTAACTGTTCGGTACTTTGCTTATCAAAGTTTTGAAAAAATTGAACAAGGCTTTCTGGCATATCGGCGTTAGGTCGCATTAAAGTTTGTTGTAAGTAATAATAAATGATGCGATTATTGAGCCAACGTGCTTCAAAATTAGATAAAATACGAGCGTAAGCACTACCACTAATAGGCGTATGTGCATTAAAGCTTTCTAAAAACCGTTTTTGGTTATCCCAATCGTTTTTAATTTTAGTAGAAAAGCTTTCAATATTGTTAGATGAGCGATAAGCCCGTTCAACATCTTTAGAGGTATGAAAATTAAATGGGCGATAATAATACACCTTTTCGCTATACTCCGGGTATACTTCGTGAAAACGCACCCAAAAATTATTTTTAGCAGCATATGATCCACTAAAGTTCAAGGTGTTTTGTATATCGTGCTGATCTACAGAAATACTCATTTCCTCACCGGGCTCAATATAAAATTTACATACATAATCTTTGCCTACATATAAATAAGCCTCTACAAATTCGTGCAAATCAAATTGAGTATAGAAGGTGTTCTGTTGATCTAAATTAGCGGTAACAAAAGCCTGATCTTGATTGGGTTTGTTAGAAGTGTATTTAATGGCAACTGTTTGTGACGAAGGCTTTTGAATGGTGCCCGTAATTACTACAGTTGAAGCCATTAATTGACTAACTCCTCCCAAAAGTAACCCTATAGTTATCCAAATTTTAAAACGCAGGCTCATTATACTGTTATTTTAATTGATTAATTTTTTTGAAGCGAAACAGAAAGATTTGCATAGATGATAGTCTTACTTTAAATTTCAAGTCTTCGCTTTATTGTGAGCTTTCCATTCAAACACCCCATTATACTTTGGTGAAGTTGGCTCAAAATTGGGCTATATAACCCACTTTATTTTCTGCACAAATAGTACGCCATCTTTTAAAACACTTTATTAGATGGCATACAAATTTAATTGTTTAATTTAATTTTTAAGTAAATTGTGCAATTATAAGTAATGCGGAGAAAATAAATCTACTTTTTATGTCAAAGTCATGTTTTGATAGACGAGGCGAATAACGTAGTCATAGTGGGGAACTAAGACGAGGCTTTTCAACGAAGTATATCGAAAAATGGCAAAGACAGAAATGTAGATTTATTTTTGTAGCATTACTAAACGAGGTTTACTATTCAAACATTATAAAAATTTGAAAAAATTTACATGATCGCCAGCATAACCATTAATAACATTACTCACAAAATCAATTTATCCAAACCTATAGATTTATCTATACCTATTAAAAACGGAGAAGAAAATCCCAACTGTTTTTGGGCACCTTATCCTATGTTTGAACCCTATAAAGCCGGCTCTTTTGTTGGGGCAACCTATACCGGGGCACCGGTTAATTTTTATAATGTAAAAATAAATCCGCACGGCAATGGTACGCATACTGAGTGCGTTGGGCATATTGCTACTGAAAATTTTGCTATTAGAAATTGTTTACGGCAACATTGGTTTAAAGCCCGGTTAATTTCGGTAAAGCCATCCAAAATAGACAATGGCGACTCCGTTATTCAAAAAGAAAGCATCATACCATTATTAGAAAATATGGATGACTGCACCGCAATAATTGTACGTACTTTACCAAATGATGTCCATAAAAAAACGAAGGTATATTCTGGCAGTAACCCAACTTATTTGGAAGTGGAAGCCATGCAATTAATCGTCGAAAAAGGAATTGAACATTTTTTAATTGATTTGCCTTCGGTTGACCGGGAAGAGGATAAAGGAGCCTTACTATCGCACCATGCTTTTTGGAATTATCCACCCTTTGGGACTAAAGCCACCGCTGAAGATTTAAAAAAAGTTCGTCAGCACTGCACCATTAGCGAGTTACTTTTTATTGATGACTCCATTGCTGATGGTGATTATTTTTTGAATCTGCAAACCGTTAGTTTTGATTTGGATGTTAGTCCGAGCAAGCCGGTATTGTATGACCTATTGCTCTGATAAAGCTTGTTTGAAAGTAATTTAACAAGACTTGATAAACTGATAGCCATACTAAAAAATTTCAATTATAGCCGAAACTTTTCGAATTCTTAAGTAGAATCAAAATTTTAATTAGCCCAAAAAAATTCTCCCCCTTTTCCATACCAATTTTGGTATAAAACACCCATCTTTGCAAAAATTATTTGATTGAAACAAAATAAGGTTCTTCGAAAACGCTTAGACATTATCGCTTACATACTTTCTGTTGCAGTGCTGTTATTGGTTTATTTAATGCGCAAGCCAGAGTATAAAATCAGCACCTCCATTGATTTTAGTTTTTTGCCGCCTATTCATGCTAGTTTTAATGTAATAGTGGCTTTTTGTTTAATGGCAGCTTTGTATTTTATAAAACGAAAAAATATCAAGGCGCACCGCAATGCCATTTTTGGAGCCATGTTTTTTTCGGCACTCTTTCTACTTTCTTACGTAATGTATCACTTTACCACCGAAGTAACCAAATACTGTTTTCAAGGTTTTAGTAAAACTATTTATTTAATTATATTAATTAGTCATATTGTTTTAGCAGGTATTTCCTTGCCCTTTATTTTATTAACTTTTAACAGAGGCATTAGCTATTCCATACCCAAACACCGTAAAATGGCACGTTGGGTATATCCGGTTTGGCTGTATGTAGCTATAAGTGGACCGGTAACTTATGTAATGTTACGACCATGTTATGGATAATTATATAATTTTTAAATTAATTGCAGATGATAGAACGCTTGAAAAATAAAAGTATCCTATATATATTTACTTTAATCACCATGTTTCTCAGTATTTCTGATGCATTAGCCCAATGCCCAATGTGCCGTGCAGCAGCTGAACAAAACCTTGCTAGCGGTGGTGCTGCCGCTAGAGGACTTAATAATGGGATTTTATATCTATTAGTAACCCCCTATTTAATAGTAGGCATCATTGGTGTAATTTGGTATTATCGCTATAGAAAAAATCAAAGGCTTACTATTGAAGATATTTTAAACAGTTAGTTATGCCCTAAATCTCACAGCCTTTTTAAAGTTTTGATATAAATGATATTCCTATGGAACCTGTTCCATTGTATAAAAGAGGGTGCTGCTTTGCTACAACAAGTGAACAGAGTTACTTTAAAATTTATATACTTTATATTTTAAATAATTAATTTTATGTGCGCTTAATTATTTTTTTTTAGAAGCGAAACGGTGGAAACCATATAGAAACGGGCTTCCCGCTATCCGTTCAAATGCTGCGCCAATGCACAAGGGCAAACCCTGCAAACAGCATAACCACTGCTATCGGGGCTAAACTTCCAACGTCATCACTCTTTATATACTAGCCAAATATATAGCCACCTAGTTAAAAAGTTTATTTAATATAATTGGGATACTTCATACTGAAACTTAATTTATTTTATTACAGGACTATGAAGTGTAGTTCTAATTTTAAGATTTATGTTTTTATATTTACCTTCAAATAAACAAAGATGTCTTTTCAATTACTGTCTAAAATAGTTGATCAATATGATGAACTAAAATATGCCTTATTAGATGCACAAACATTTAGCGAAGCACACTATGGCTTTCCGCCCATTTATTATAAAATTATGGAAACCGATGCCGTAAGAGTAGCTGCGTTTACCAAAGCTTTTCAGCAATACGACTTTACCAATAAAGTGGTTTGCGAAGCCGGTGTAGGCACTTTAGCACTAACACAACACTTTTTGCCGCAGGTAAAAAAAGCCTATCTAATTGAAAACAATCCCAATTTAAGAGAAGTCATCCAACAAAAAATAAAAGAACATAATTGGAGTGATAAAGTTGAAGTGGTTTTTGGAGATGCTATGAAAATTGAGCTACCAGAAAAAGTAGATTATATAGTAGGAGAGTTGATGAGTATATTTTGCGCCAATGAATTTCAAGTGCAAATTTTTAAACACTTAAGGCAATTTTTAAAGCCCGATGGTAAATTGTTGCCCGAGCGCATTGTAAATATTGGTCAACTCGCCAATGCCCATTTTGAAAATAACCATCACCATTATCCGCTCAATTTTACCCGTCATTTACCCGAACGCCTGTCTTTGCAAGCCGAGATCAACACCATTGATTTGTATACCGAGCAAACTTTGCAAATACAAAAAAAGACAACCTTTACACCAATTATGAGCGGTGTGGTGAACGCCATTTTTATGCATTCTTTTGTTCAGGTTGCCAAAGCTTGCAATTTTACCGGAACGGATAGTTTAATGCCGCCCACCGTTTGCAAATTAGCAGTACCTGTTAAAGTTGAACAAGGCAAGCCCGTTGAATTGCATTGCAATTACACCTACGGCACAAGTTTAGATAATGCCAGTTTTTGGTTAGAGCATTTATGATAAACATTTTAATAAAAGGAAATTAGACCAGCAAATCGTTATAAAAAAGATTTCAAATGTATCAACATTCAAAATTGGCATTCTGCAACTTTTACTATAGAACTTGTATTGATTGTTTAACAACCTAGTAGTTATTTTTCTAATTCTTGTTCTTTTAACTGTTTTGCGGCTTCGGTTAGCTGCTCAAAAAACTCTATGCCAAACTTTCGAATTAAGGGTTCTTTCAAAAATTGATAAACCGGCATTTTCAATTGTTTCCCTAACTCGCAGGCGGCACTGCACAAATCCCATTCATAGTAATTAACAGCATCAAATTCTTTATAGTTATCAATACGAATAGGATATAAATGACAAGAAACCGGTTTGGGCCAATTGACTACACCATCCGCATGGGCCTGCTGAATGCCACATAAAGCCACGCCTTTTTCATCATAGTTTAAAAATACGCAGGCTTTATCGTTTAGGGTTTCTAAAGAAAGAATTCCATTTTTTTGCTCATAAAAAAAACCGGTTGACTCTATCTTTTCAATACCTTCTTTGGTTAAATAGGGTTTTACCTTTTCATAGAGTTGTTCAATAATGGCAATTTCATCGCGCGTTACTCTGGCGCCTTCATCACCTTCTACACAACAAGCTCCTTTGCAGGCATTTAAATTGCACACAAATTCTTCTTCTACCACCGCCCGGCTTACTAATATGTCCTCTATTAAAATCATCTTATCTATTTTGTTATTGATCAACTATTTTCTTAATGAATCTTGATGCCATTTTGCCGGATTATTGATAATGTATGCAGCGATGTTTTGATAGGATCGTTCGTTGCGAATAATGTGTTCCCAATAATTGCGTTGCCACAGTTTGCCATTAAACCGTTTCCAATTGTGGTTTTTCACCCCACGTATATATTCATTGGTCGACATGGTTTTAAACCATTGTACCACCGCCGATAGGGGCGAACCTGCGTGTTCGCCCAATATTTCTGATTTATCAGAAATATTTGATTTTGCCAATGTATTGGCATTTATTGATTTTTCGGTTTTGTTCGACAAATTGGATTGATTCGACAAATTGGATTGATCTGACAAATTGGATTGATCCGATGACAAATTGGATTGATCCGACAAATTGGATTGATCCAATTTGTTGGTTGGGCAGACACTTAGGTCTGCCCCTACAATGTCTGCCCCTACGTTGTGGATAATGGCATGGAAATGATTGGGCATCACTACCATTTCACCACATTGTATATCTGCAAATTTGTTGGCTAATTCAAAATACCATTTCTCTACCATTTTCCCGGCATCATTTAACTGCATAACGCCTTCTATAACTTGACCAAATAAACAAACCTTATCTTGCACACAAATGGTCACAAAATACATGCCGGGTTGCGAATAATCATACCCTTTTAACCGAATAGAACGACGATGATGAATGGCAGGATTATATGGCATCTGATTTTGTTTTTAATTTTTTTATGTATTCACAATTAAATCGCTACAACAAAGTTGCCTCCGCTGCTGCTAATATTTTATCTGCCCCCGCCTCATCAGCCGATTCAGAATAAATGCGCAATACCGGCTCGGTACCCGAAGCCCGAATCATTAACCATTGTTCATTATCAAAAGTATAGCGGAAACCATCTGTATTATCTTCATTCAATACTTTAAAATCGCCAAACTGAGTAATGCCGGCTTTGCATTTTTCTAAAGCAGCTAACTTTAACGCTTCGGTAATGTGCAGGTCGTTTCGCTTGTAAAAAAACGGACCAACTAAAGCATATAATTCATCAATCAATGCTTGCAACTGTTTGCCGGTTTTTGCCATATATTCAAACAATAGCAAACCGACCCATATGCCGTCGCGCTCAGGTATGTGCCCTTTAACGGCAATACCGCCCGATTCTTCGGCACCAATTAACACATCATCTTCTACCATTTTACCCGCTATATATTTAAAGCCTACTCTGGTAATTTCGTAAGGTAAATTATAGAGGTCGCAAAGTTTTTTCACTTTGTCCGTTACCGATGCGGCAATCACTACTTTGCCGGTATAGCCTTTTATTTTATGCAAATAATGGATCAACAATAAAATTAAATGATGCGAATCAATAAAGTCACCCTTGCTATTGTACATGCCAATTCTATCCGCATCTCCATCGTTGGCTAAACCAACTTCAAGTTCCTCATTTTCATTAAGCAACTTCGAGAATTCCAATAAATTTTTATGAATGGGCTCCGGTGCCTGCCCCATAAAAGAGGGATTAAAATCGCAATGTAAATAAGCTGCCTTGGGTAATATTTTTTTGATGATGCTCTGCCCAGAACCATACATCGCATCATAAGCCAATTTAATATTATCATTAATCGCAGCTAAGTCAAAACCCTTTTCAACAGCTTCCAAATACAAGGTATCTAAATCAATCGATTCAATTAAACCCTGTTCTTTATACACTGAAAAATCATCTAAGGCTTCGGTATACTGATCGGGAATTAAATCTTCTATTTCACTAATGACTTGCGGCGATGCCGGACCGCCAAAAGTTGCCTTAACTTTATAGCCATTATACGAAGGCGGATTATGACTCGCCGTTAAAATGATGCCTAAAGCAGCTTGAAAATGATGTGCCCCCAACGACACCATTGGCGTGCTGACAAATTCATCTGCCAATAAGGTTTTTAAACCGGCTTTGGCAAACACGCACGCACTCGCTTCGGCAAACATGCGTCCACCAAAGCGGCAGTCGAAACCCAACACAATCCGTTGGTTTAATTCCGGATGTTTTTTCACCCATTGCGCAGTGGCGTAGGCAACCCGTTTTACATTATCAACCGTATATTCTTTAGCAATGATGGCTCTCCAACCATCTGTTCCAAACTTAATTTTTGTCATCTATAAAAAATTCTGTGAGTAAATTAAAAAATAGTCTACCAATTGGGCATAGCATTAAATGTTGTTTTTTTAGAAGCGAAAGGTTAAGGTAATTTTCAAAAGAGCTCCCCGCTTTCCGCTCAAATAATGCTCCGCAAGCTCCACATTATAACCGCTGCAATCGGGGCTAGTTTGCCAACTTCGCCCGGCTTCAACAGCTTTTTCAAATGTTCGTTTTTAAAGTTAATCGAATTCATTTCGGCAAATATACGCATTTCACTGATAGTTTATAAACGAGTGGTAGCAGGTTGCTTTCTTGCTTCAGGTTAAACAAACTTATTGCCCCTTTAGATGATAAAGATTGATGTTGAACTTGATTTTAGGTTATATACTATTCTTTTAAATCCGTCAACTCTTTAATCAATTTATGAACCTTAGTACAAGGATTATGATTCGAAAAACTTCTGTCAAAATATAATTTTTCTAGCTTTTCTGCATTTTTTATAGCACTCTTCTGATTCCCAAATTTGTTTAGTATAGCCAACATTTCTTTTGAGTTTTTCTTATACTTAAAGTCAGTTCGATTAGCTGCTATATTCACTTCTTTTTCAATTAGTTTTTGATATTGTGCACGTGAAATACCTGTATTATAAAAATTGAAATGCAACAAATACCAAAGTTCAAAAGCTTCATTTGTCCAAGCACAGTTAATTTTTGGTTTTGAGTTTTCTCCTTTGTTTATTGCATTGTTAAAGTTTGTTGCAGGAAAACTATCCTTATCAAAAACAGCCCAGACTCTATCAATTTTTCTAAAATACTTTTCTTCGTATTTGTTTCTCAATTTTTTTGCCTCTTCAATTATTGATAACGTATTCTTACCTGTACCATCAATATCAATATTAGTTAATGCTAACACACCTTTAGGTAATGATGATTTTAAAGCTTCAAAGTAATTGGGTTCTGTTTTTTCACCTTCACAAACAATCAAATAAAATTTTCGTTTTGATTTATATTCGATCTTGCGTTTCTCTTCCTTCCTTGCTCGCCTTTTAAGAATAGCATTATCAATTTTAATAATATTAGCCATTGGTTAAAAGTTCTTGAAAGTTCCCAATAAAAGGAATTGCTCCATATTTTCCATGGATATAGTCTTTTTCAAATGACCTATCCTTTCTGATTTTTTTATTTGAGCCTTCCTCTTTATATTCAATTAATGAATATAAATCACTTGCTTCAATCTTATCTTTTTCTAAAAAATAAATCTGGTCTCTTCTAAATTTTCCATACGATAGTAAATTTGTATCATGCGTAGCAAAAATTAATTGTGCATTGTTCGTATTAAACTCAGTTGAGTTAAATAAATTGGTAATGGCTGTGGTCATTAACGGGTGAAGTTTTGCATCCAATTCATCAATAACCAATATTCCTCCACTAATTAAGGTATGAAATATTGAACCCGAAATATCAAATATTTTATTCGTTCCGGATGATTCATGCTCACGTAAGTTAAAGTTTTTAGATCCTACTTTTTTACCATTCTCGTTATATGTATTGTGTACCGTACTTATTTGTACCATAGCTTTTCCTTGCAAACTATCAACTATATCATCTACATGTATGGATGGTAAATCAATGGAAGAATAATTTTCTTGCAACTTTTCCTTTCTAAATTTCAGTTGGTCAAATCCTAAATCTAAATCCTTAAAAAAATCTAAAAGCCTTTCTTTTGATTTCTTTTTATCTAATAATGAAAAAGTAACATCTCTATAGTTATCATGACTTAAACCAGAAATAATTTCCAAATGATTAAACCAATTAATAATTTTTGCAGCATTTTCACCATTAAATTGGTCTACAACGGAAAGAAATAAGGCATTTTCCCGAGTTTTTGACTCAAGCCCACTACCTTCATTAAAGTTGGCTGTTACTCCAATTCCATTTTCTTCTCTAATAAAGAGAGGAATCTCGGTATCGCTTTCTAATCTAAATAACCATTCTCCAATAATTGAACTCTTAATTATTTCAAAACCATATCTATACCTTGTACTATCAATTAAGAATACTAATTCGAAAAAAGTTGGTTTATTTTCGGTGTGAGTATCAAGCAAAAAAGGAATAATTTCAAATTTGGATGCTGATGTCTTTTCAACCGAGGTCATTACAATTCTTTTCATTGTCGACATTGCTTTGATAAAATTTGATTTTCCACTCGAATTGGCACCATAAAGTACAGCACTTTTCAATAGCTTAAACTTTCCTACTTTGAATGTAGATTCTTTATATTCTGTAATATTTGTTGCTTCTAATGATAAAGTTTTATTTTCTTTAAAAGACAAAAAATTTCCAACTGTAAATTCAATAATCATGGCTTATTGTTATTAGTGAGAAAAATTCTCATTATTTGCAAAGATAGAACTATAGTGAGAATTTTTCTCACAAACAAATGTTTATTTTGCAAGAACTCCGAACGTATATCAAATTGACCACTTTTTACAGTCAAATTGGTATTACCAATAAATGGAATTTGATTATTTACCGTAAGTTTAGGAATTTACGGTTAGACTGTTTCAAACTGCAACTTAATCAACTTTTGATAATATCCATCCGCTCGGTCAATCAATTGCTCGTGCCTGCCCGATTCTATAATTTGTCCATCTTCTAAAACCAATATTTTATCCGCATTTCTAACCGTGGCTAAACGATGCGCAATTATAATGGTGGTGCGGTTTTCCATAAGTTTCTCTAAGGCTTCCTTTACCAAATATTCGGATTCTGAATCTAATGAACTCGTAGCTTCATCTAAAATTAGAATGTTGGGGTTTTTTAAAATAGCACGGGCAATTGCGATGCGTTGTTTTTGTCCGCCGCTTAACTTAATGCCTCTTTCACCAACTACAGTATCAAAACCATCTGGAAATTGTTGAATAAACTCATAGGTATTGGCAGCTTTAGCAGCTGCAACTAACTCGGCTTCGCTTGCATTGATGTTACCGTATAAAATATTTTCACTAATAGTACCACCAAATAAAATAACCTCTTGCGGAACGATACCAATATTTTGACGTAGTGCCTTATGTTTAAATTGATCAATAGGGGTTCCTTCAAAATAAATTTGACCAGATTCCACTTCATAATAACGCATCAACAATTGAGCGATGGTAGATTTGCCGGCACCACTTGCGCCAACCAAAGCAACCATTTCACCTTTATTAATGGTAAACGAAATGTTGTTTAACACAGCAACATCTTTACGGGTTGGATAAGCAAAGTTTACTTGATCAAAAACTATGGGTCCGTTAATAGCCATACTTGTATTTACTGAATTTTCGGTTTCGCTATCTTCTTCTAAAATATTACGCACCCTTTCTGAAGCCCCAATTGAACGTTGAATAGTCGCATATAAACCACTCATACCGCCCATAGAACCTCCAATAAATGTGGTATAAATAATAAAAGAAGTTAACTGACCAATAGTCATAGCATCTTGTGCAATCAGTTTCGCACCATACCACAACACCAATACAATACTACCAAACAAACCCATAAAAACGAAAGAAACAAATAAACCCCGGTAACGGGCAGCTTTTAAGGCATAGCCAACTACTTTCTCAATAGACGTGTTGTACCGTTTCGCTTCATAATTTTCATTGGTAAAAGCTTTTACAATATTGATCGATTGAAAAGTTTCATCTACCACAACATTAGCTTTGGCTAAGGCATCTTGCGATTTTTTGGAAAGTTTTCGGATAAACCGTCCAAATAAAATTGCAACGATAATGAGTGCCGGAAAAACGGATAACATTACCAACGTTAACCTTGGCGAAATAAATACGATAAAAAACAAGCCAATAATCAACGTAGCAATTTGCCGGAAAAATTCAGCTAAGGTATTGGATAAAGTTGATTGCAATTGGGTAACATCAGAAGATAAACGACTGACCAAATCCCCTACTCGATTTTGCTCAAAAAATACAATAGGTAAAGATATTATTTTTTGATATAAGGCATTTCTAATGTCAGCCATGGCATTTTCGCTAACAATAGCAAATAACACTACCCGCAAATAACTAAATATAGATTGCAAGACCAACACCCCCATCATAGCCAAAGCAATGTAATTGATGCTGTCGATCATCCAATTGCTTTCGCCGGTTGCAGCATCTACCAACTCGCCGGTAATGTAAGGGAATAATAAAAAGGTAAAACTAGAAAGAGCGAGGAAGATCAACCCAACTACAAAATGCCATTTGTAAGGCAGTACAAAGCTAAAAATATGTAATATCTCTTTAACATTAAAACGCTTTTTCTTTGCTGGTGTGGCGTTAAGCTGTCCGTTATTTGTCATTTGCTACCAATAAAAATTCAATTATTGCAATAGTATACATAATAAACCAAAATGCGGAAAAATAATTTCAAAAAACTTGAAATATAGCTTTTGTTTTATTGAAATTCTTGAACGA
>CALHDG010000151.1 GCA_938023075.1 uncultured Chitinophagales bacterium | reverse complement strand
ACATTGGTATTAGTTGGAGGTACAGCACCACTAGTACTAATTAAACCACCGCTAACCGGTTGAACTGAGTTTAAAGCTCCAACATTTCCGTTTTTTAAAGTAGAGGCTGGTCCACTTGAAGTATTACCAAAACTTGAGAGGGTTTGAACTGTATTCAACCCATTATTGTTGACCACTTTTCCAGTAGTACCCGGACCAGAAGATGTTCCATTAACAGTAACTTGCACTGGTTCTGTTGGTGCTACGTACTCAATAGTACCACTCGTAGTTCTTACTACTTCGCCTGTTTTAAGATCGGTAATCACAGCCCCATCTGGCATTAATGTTGCTTTTTTGCTAACGTTAGAAGTTTGCGCCATGGCAAAACTACCACAAACGAATGCAAGCATTAAAATCATACTTAATTTTTTCATAATAAAGTTTTATTTTATTTTAAAATTATTTTTATGCATTGTTAAATTATAAATTCTTCATATTTAATTGGCTGAAAGTATATTTCTTAGTGTATTTATTATATCTGCCTAAAAATTTCCAGCTTAAGGTGTTGATGCATGTTCTATCGGTTAACCAACAAGCCTCATTTACAAATTCGTAATAACCTTCCGATTTTGGATGATAAAAACGAATGTGCAAGTCGTAAAAATCTTCTCCACTTAAATTAGGTTTTACATAGGTCGTATCTATTTCAATGTCATCATCACCCAATCTAATTTGCTCACTGTTCATAATGTTTGATCTGGCTCTTAAAACCGATCCCCTTGCACCCACGCGCCTAATCAAATCTCTATCGTAAAAAGCATCTTCTCCATAATTCATACCTTGAGCAGTATAATTTTTGGCAAAAAAGTTAAACTTTTCCTGAAAGGCATTTTCATCAAAAATCTTGTAATAAGCGTCCATTTCTTCATCTTTCGGCGCATATTCATCTAAGGCTTCTAAATCATAGTCAACCAAACTATAAAATTGATTGATCGCTTGTTGTTTTAGCTTTTGTTCAATTTTGGCATCATCATTGCCACTAAAAGTCAATTGATTAGAGGTTTCAGCTACGCTATCAACGGAGCCGGAAGAATTCATTTTATAAACAAATGAAAACAATAGAATCGCTAAAACGACTACTAGTAATATGGCAAAAATACGATTCAACTAAAATTAAATTAGTAAATTTATACACTTATAAACAGGTGAAAAAAAGAGGGTTGCAATAATAATGTAGGATTTTCGTGAGTTTACTCCTTATATCACCGACGAAAATAAAGTTTATAATAAGAAATTCAAAAAAATGTGTTAAAAAAATGTTTACATTGTAAACTAACGGACTTAGTCCTTTTGATTTTTTTCTATTAAATATAGCCAACCTTTTTACTATATAAAAATACTTCCAATAGTTTCTGTAGCTTACAGTTAGATGTCATAATATTCTTTAATTTAGCCCCATTATATATGACACAAATTAACATATTTTGGTTTAGAAGAGATTTGCGCCTTAATGATAATGCCGGTTTGTATTATGCCTTAAAAACCGGCAAACCGGTAATTCCTCTATTTATATTTGACACCAACATTTTGAATGAATTAGACCAACCTGATGATTTAAGGGTACAGTTTATACATCAAGAAATAATGCGCTTACAGCAAGAATTGCAACAAATCGGTTCGGGCATGTTGGTAAAATATGGAAAGCCGTTGGAGGTCTATCAATCTTTAATTCAACAGTATGCCATAGACACCGTTTTCACTAATCGCGATTTTGAACCATATGCCGAAAAAAGAGATGGGCAAATAGCTGCCTTATTAAAAGTAAATGGCATTGGCTTTCAGCATAACAAAGATCACGTTATTTTTGAATGGCACGAAATTTTAAAAGCCGATGGAAAACCCTACACTGTTTACACACCATACAGCAAAAAATGGAAAGCTAAACTCAATGATTTTTATTTGAAGCCCTACCCTACCGAAAAATATTTTAGTGCCTTTAAAAAAGAAGTGCATACAACATCGGTTAGTTTGGCGCAAATGGGTTTTAAAGCGCAAGCATTTTCTTTTCCTGAACGAACATTTAATACCAACATTGTACAAAGCTATGATCAACATCGCGATTTCCCGGCGGTTGAAGGCACAAGCCGCTTGGGTTTACATTTGCGTTTTGGCACCATCAGCATTCGAAAATTGGCACAATTTGCTTTAGCACATAATGAAAAGTATTTAAACGAATTAATTTGGCGAGATTTTTACCAAGCCATTTTAAAACATTTTCCGCACGTAGTCAACCGCGCTTTTAAACCCAAATACGATAACATTCCTTGGCGCAATAGCCCAACCGATTTTGAACAATGGTCTACCGGCAAAACCGGTTACCCGATGGTTGATGCAGGCATACGCGAGTTGGTGGCAACGGGCTACATGCACAACCGCGTACGGATGGTGGTTGGTAGTTTTTTTACCAAACATTTGTTGTTAGACTGGCGCAAAGGAGAAGCCTTTTTTGCCAAACATTTATTAGATTTTGATTTGGCTTCGAACAACGGTGGCTGGCAATGGGCAGCCGGCACCGGTTGCGATGCGGCTCCGTATTTCCGAATTTTTAACCCCACTACTCAAATTCAAAAATTTGATAAACAACACCTTTATTTAAAGCGTTGGATACCAGAATTGGAAGACCCTTTCAAATATCCTAAACCAATGGTAGAACACAAATTTGCCCGCGAGCGGGCGTTGGCTACTTATAAGGCAGCTTTGGCTGGGTGAGAAGGTAGATGAAAGATTTTGAGTTATTGAATTTGGTTTTTTTTAGAAGCGAAACTGTTTTCATCGCAGAAAGGCGCAGCTTGCTATCCGTTCAAATGCCGTTGCTAGGCTGCATGGCTTGCGCTGCATAACGGCATAACCACTGCTATCAAGGCTATTTTGCAAAGGGCAGTCCGCCGTAAATATCAGTTAAAGTAGTTTCTGAAATCTAATAAGGCAATCGCAAAAAAAGTAATCCCGTAGGGATGATAGCTTGGTAGCTCAAAAAAGCAAATCAAATTAAGCTCCGTAGGAGCGACACCAACTAAAAATAGTGGGAATAGTATTAATCAACGCAGTCAGTTGGTATTAAGAATTTCTGGGGGTTTTCAATAGCCTCTTCTTATTTAAAATTTGAATTAAGTGTAAACTACTTTGTTGTTTAGATAAACTCGTCTGCGAATGCCATCTGAAATCTGGCTTCTCGCCTCCAACATCCCAAAGCATTTTGTACCTTAAGCCCGTGTTTGAAACGAACGATATATATGTTGAGGTGTTGTTGCCGTTGGCTTTGCCGCAAGTGTATACGTATTTTTTACCGGAAACGCTGCATCAACAAATTAAAGTGGGTAAACGGGTAGAAGTTCAATTTGGTAAAACGCGTATTTATGCAGGTATTGTGTCGGCAGTGCATCATAATTTAAAATTAACTTATGTACCCAAAGCCGTTATTTCGGTTATGGACGAAGCTCCCATTGTTGAACCCTTACAACTAAATTTTTGGACATGGATAGCCCACTATTATCAATGTACCGAAGGCGAGGTAATGCAAGCAGCTTTACCCGCAGCCTTTAAACTGAGTTCTGAAACTAAAGTAATGTTAAACCCTGCTTTCAATGAAGATCTTTCTATATTAAATGATAACGAATTTTTAGTGCACGATGCCTTAAGTCTGCAAGGCGAATTAAGTGTAAAAGAAATTCAGCGCATCTTAGATATCAAATCCACGTATCGAATCATCAAATCATTGATTATTAAACAAGTCATTACTCTTCAGGAAGAATTACAATACAAATACAAACCCAAATTTGAATACTATGTTCAACTACACCCTAATTTAAATGACGACAATTTAGATGAAGCTGCCAATGGTTTGAAACGCGCCAAAAAACAAGAACAATTATTGATTGATTTTTTAAACCTTTGTGACGAATTAGGAACCGACCGCTTAAAACGCAGTTATTTAATTAAACAAAGCGGATCTAATAGCACCTTAATTAATGCTTTGGTAAAAAAAGAGATTTTTGTAGTGCACGAAATACAAACCAACCGCTTAGATGTTGACCCTAATGAAACCTTGATTGAATACGAATTTAGTAAGGTTCAAAAAAATGCCTTTCAACACTTAGAGAAATGTATTCATGAAAAACAAGTCACTTTGCTGCACGGAATTACCTCAAGTGGAAAAACGCAACTGTATCTTAAAATGATGCAACATGTTATTGAGCAAGGTGGACAGGTTTTATATTTATTACCAGAAATTGCTTTAACTGCTCAAATTATCAGGCGCTTGCGCTTGGTACTGTCTTGCAAAACCGGCGTGTATCATTCTAAATATAATGATAACGAACGGATAGAGCTTTGGCGTGAAGTAAAATCTGGCGAAATTGGGGTAGTGGTTGGCGCACGTTCTTCGGTATTTTTGCCGTTCAACAATTTACAATTAATTATTATAGATGAAGCCCATGATAGTAGTTACAAGCAATTTGATCCTGCACCACGCTACAACGCTCGTGATGCTGCCATTAAATTATCAACCATGTGTGGCGCAAAAGTGTTGCTCGGCTCAGCTACGCCCTCTATTGAAAATTATTATAAAGCACAAAAAGGTGTTTTTGGTTTAGTGGAGTTAACCGAACGCTACGGTGGTGTACTTGCCCCAGAAATTGAGATTATCGACATTAAAGAAGCTGCCCGGAAAAAGCAAATGCATACCCATTTTTCACATCAACTGATTAACGAAATAAAAAAAACGTTAAGTCTGCAAGAACAGATAATTCTTTTTCAAAACCGGCGAGGTTATACACCTGCTTTGGTTTGTAACAGCTGTGGCTATGTGCCTCGCTGTGTACAATGCGATGTGAGTTTAACCTATCATAAATTTATTAATGAGTTGTTGTGCCATCAATGTGGTTACCGGAAACGCTTAAGTCAAACTTGTGTTCGTTGTGGTGAAAGTGATACCCGCATCCGTAATTTTGGTACCGAAAAAATTGAAGAAGACTTACAAACCTTATTGCCCGGTGTAAAAATTGCCCGTATGGATATTGATACGATCAAGCGCAAAGAAGGACACTCCAAATTAATTGCTGCTTTTGAGCAACAGGAAATTGACATTTTGGTGGGTACCCAAATGGTGGCTAAGGGTTTAGATTTTGAAAATGTAACCTTAGTTGGTGTGATTAATGCTGATCAGTTATTGCGCTTTCCTGATTTTAGAGCTTATGAACGGGCGTTTCAATTAATGACGCAGGTGAGTGGCAGAGCAGGCAGGCGAAAAAAACAGGGCAAAGTATTGATTCAAACCTATGAACCCACCGATGACATATTTGCTTGGGTAATGGATAATGATTATTCCACTATATATCAAAGCGAAATGCGCGATCGAAAAACTTTTTCATACCCACCCTATTGCCGGTTAATGCATGTTCAACTTCGCCATAAAAACGCTCATATTGTCGAAAAGGCTGCTGAGTATTTGGCGGCTATTTTAAAAGCGTATTTTAAGATGCGTTTGAATGGACCTTCGGTTCCTATCATTTCTTATATCCGTAATTTTTATTTACGCGAGTTGTTGTTGAAGTTAAAGGTTCAATCTGCTCAACTTAAACAGGAAAAAGATTATGTGCAGCGATGTATACATCAGATGAAAAGTGAGGCTGATTTTAGGAGTGTGATTGTTAAGTTGGATGTGGATCCTGCTTAATTAATTTTTATTTTACCTTATCAGAACTTTTGTTTTTATTGAATTGTACGAAGAACCGAACTTTGCAAACTAGCCCCGATTGCAGCGGTTATGCTATTTATGCAGCGAGGGCTTTGTAGCATAGCAAATAGCATTTGAGCGGAAAGCGGGACTACCCTCTTTATTATGTTCAAATGCACTTGCTTCAAAAAATAATATTCGCTATTTTCTTGTTTGGATATATTATTTATGTGCATTTATAAATTTTTTAGCAACATAAAAGCAGGTTCAAAAGTTGTTGCCCAAGCAATTATTCCATCTTGGTGACCGCCCATAATGAGCACCCCTGTATTTTTGTTTTCCGTTGTTTCAAATAAGCGATGTACTTCAGCAGCCATTTCTGGTGTGCCGTATTCAACTTGCGGATTAGTGGTGGGAAGTTTGTTTTTATGTTTTTCCCATAGGGATTTATGATGTATATGTATAATGGCTCCTATTTTGTTGGATAGCTGATAAATAGCGGCATGGGTTAAAGACTCTGAAGAGGCTTTTGTTAAACCTATACTTCTTATGGTGTTTTGTTGAATATCAAATTGTTCAATAAAGGAAATGTGGGTATTGTTTAATGTTGGTAGATGTCCGGTTTGTGAGCCACTTATAAAAAACTGTGGATTATTTTTATAGCGTAAACTAATATTGCCAAAGCCGACTTGATGGGTTTCATCAAAGCCAATCCATTTATGTTCAAAGCATTTATTCCTATAGGCTAATAAGGGCGAAAGATCATAGTCAGGATGTTCAAATGATTGATTCCAATGTTGCTTATATTTTATGATGCCTTCTTGTTCCATGTTGAAAATTATGGTTCTGCTTAGATTTTAATGAGAATTCTTATTAAAAATTTTTAAACTACCCCGACCTTTTTCTTAAGAAAAAGCCCACCCCTTCAACATTTGAAGGGGAATTAGTCCGGCTTACCTTTTTTAATAACATAAAACTGCTTCCATTAAAATGGTAGTAGTATCAACATTATCAATAACTGCTACGCGAAGTTTTGCTAAATTAAGGCTGAAGCACTTCTTCAATCTGTTTAATGGCTGCTTCTGCTTCTTGATAACCTTTTGCAATTAAATGATAATCATCGTTAACCTGAAGCACCAAGGTCGGAAAGCCGCTAACACCCATTTCAGATGAGCGAACAAAGTTAGCACGGGTTAGGTCAATTACTTCTTTAGCGTAAAACAGTTGTTCAAATTTAGTTACATCTAAATCGAAAGTTTTGGCAATATTTAAATATGTATTAATATCGTGCGTACTTTTATTTTGATGATAAAAAGCCGTTTGCACGGCTTTGAAAAAAGCAAGCGTAATAGCAGGATTTAGCTGCCGGGCAGTTTCTACTGCTCTGCTGGCAGGCTCTGTATCATATACATAATCGTCGAGTTTCAAAATATCGTAGCTAAACGGTTGAAAGGTTTGTTCTTCAATTTCTTGCCAATGCTGTTTTAAAAAATCGCTTAATTCTTTCATTGTTTGTTTGCCATACGGACGTAAGCCACCCAACACTACCTCAAAATTAAGTGTTTTAAAATGCGCTTGAATTTTTTCAATTTCTGGTGCAAAGCCATAGCACCAAGAACACATCGGGTCTCCGATATAAATTATAGTAGCTTCTGCTTTATTGTTTTGCTGTGCCATAAGCGTAGTAGTTACAAACCAATTGCCAATGAATAAACATAAGATAATGATCGATTTTTGCATAAATAATTATTAATGAAGTAATATTCAGAAATACGCTAACAATTCCAATTTATTCCTCTTCTTTCGTGATATCCGTTTGATTTTCGTTTAAAGAGTCCGTTATTTTGTGAGCCAATTGTTCCGTTTGAGATACTGGGTTTTCTATAGCTGCATTTTCTGTTAGCGCTGCACTTGCCGAAACCTCTGTTGTAGCTTCTGCAACCGGTGGTTCTTCAACTTGATTTTGATTGGCAGTAGCCAAGCCTAATCCACCTGCAGCAGCCGTTACCGAAGCAGCCATTCCAGAAACCGTATGGTCTGCCTTTTGAGCAAGATTGTCAGCTGCTTCTGAAACTGATTGACTTAAAGGATTGCTCTCTTCGGTTTTTGACTCTGTTACTTCATCAATTACCGGTTTAATATCAGCCGGCTGTTCGGTTTCTATTTTTGCAGTTGCTTCTATTATTTCTTCTTTTTTCAGTTCGGCATCAGTGGCAAGCTCTTCTGCTTTGGCTTCCAACACTTCTTCACTAATTGGTTTCGCTTCTGCTACTGGCTCTTTTTCAATTGATGTAGCAGCTTCTACTTTTTCAGCGACAACATTAACTTCTTCTGCTTTAGTTTCTGCAATTTCTTCGCTTGCCGGTTTTGCTTCTGCTGCAGGTTCTTTTTCAATTGCCGGTGCAGCTTCCTCTTTATCAGCATTGTTGACTGCTTCTCCAACATTAGACTCAACTACTTCTTTACTATCTTCTTTTATTGCTTCGGTTTCAGCACTAACTGTCTTTTCAGTTGAAGTTGCTTCGCTTGACGGATTAGTTGATTGTTCTTTCACTTCAGCAGCTTGGCTTTGAGCTTGCACATCATCCTTTAGTTGGTTGTTGGTTGCCGGCTCATTTTTAGCTTCTGTTTCTTTATGAACACTGCCACCCTTTGCAGGTGCTTTTTTGCTATTAGTAGTAGCCGCGAGAACGCCTTTTTGCGCCTTTGCCGTAGCCTTAACTGCCTTTTTCTCTAAATCTTTAAGCGTTAGGAGCATATTATGTAGCTTCTGCTCTTTCGATTGTATGCGATCTTCAATTAACTTCAACTTAGCACTGCGTAACTGATATTCTAATTGGGTTGCATTGTTTTTATTTATACGACCGCTTTGGTAATTCACATTATCTTTATCTCGCTTTATAGAAGCTTCCATTTTTTCAATGGCTGATTTTAAGCCATTGACCCGTGCATTCATCCGGTTGCCAAAGTTTGATTGTCTGTTGGCTTTTAAGACTTCAAATGCTTCATTAAAATTGATGCGAAGTGCATTGCGGTCTCTGGTCGTCATATCCACCCCTTTCACTTCATGTTGATAGCGGATAAGCTGATCGAACAATTTTTTACCGGTGTTGCCTTTACCAATTTGGTCAGCTACTTCACTTATCTTTTGTCTAAAATTACCTAAATGAGTTTTTGAAATTTCGAGAAATTTTTCTTGCTCGGCATTTTGTAATTTTTTCAATTTATCAAATACCGCATCTAAGCTGTTGCGCAATTCGGTGGTTTGGCGTTTTTTAATGTTACGGTCTAAAGTGTTTTCTTTTATACTTTTGCTTACATCTTTGGCTTCCGACCAAACATCTTTACTAAAAATACTAAGGTTAGAAGCCCGGGCATCTAACTGTTCAATTTGTTGTTTGATGTGTTGATACAAACGAAACGACAATACACGCACGCGCCACTCCTGCTCTGCAATTTTTATTACATCCGTTTTAGGCGTTTTAATACTTTCGGGTAACATGCTTTCTTCACTAATGCCCCGTTCAATTAACTGATGTGGTTGCGGAAAATTATCTTCTGCCCCTTCTTTCCATTCTTGAAAGAGTTGGTCAACAAATTCAGAGGTAGTCTCTTTTTTCGGAAAAGTCCAGATTTTAATAATATCTGAATCTTGAAGTAGGCGGATGGCAATCAATATATCTTCATCTTTTTCATCTTGCCCCCAAATAACAATGCGATCTTTCATTATGCTCTATTTATTAAAATGTACGTACCCATTTTACCGGGATTTAAATATAAAAATCTTAAAGTAGTAAAATAATATTATGTCAAAGTCGTAAGGTATCTTTAATTTAGGTTACGAATATAAGTATGTTCTTTTAAAACCAATAAAAAATATTTCGGGTTTGTTCTTGTTTTTAAATATAAAAAATCACATATTAACAATTGTTAATATTTTTTTGAAGCTAAACAGCAAGCATCTTATACATTTCGGTTCTGCTTTCCGCTACAATTATCTATTTGTCTTTCGTCCTACTTAAATTAAATGTTCATAATTAATATACTCATTATCATTCAACATTCATTATTCGTTAATCGATATTCATTATATCATTAAATGATTAAATAATCATACAAAAAATATCGAATATCGAACACCCAATTTCGAATGACGAATTTTTACATTCGAAAAACAACACTTTTCTGTTAAAGCAATTAAATAACAAAAAATTTGCCAAAGCCTATACTTTCTGCAATATAGTCAACAAGCTTTCAAATAAAATTAATCCATCTGTATTGCCTAAGTCAAGTTCTGCTGCCCGCTCTGGATGGGGCATCATTCCAATCACATTTCTATTCGCATTACAAATACCTGCTATACTTTTCAACGAACCATTCGGATTATTCATTTCGCCTGTTTCAGTACAATAAGTAAATATTATTTGTTGATTTTCCTCTAAGCGTTGCAAGGTAGTTTCATCGCAAATAAATCGCCCTTCGCTATGTGCAATGGGTATTTTTAAAACAGTTGCTTTCGCAACATTTTTTGTAAAAGCCGTATTACTATTTTCTACTTTAATGTGTACGTTTTTACAAATAAAATTTTGCTGATTGTTTTTAACCAAGGCTCCCGGCAATAAACCCGCTTCACACAATATTTGAAAGCCATTACAAATACCAATAACTAAACCGCCTTGCTCTGCAAATTCTATAACCGCTTTCATAATTGGTGAAAAACGTGCAATAGCTCCAGAGCGTAAATAATCACCATAACTAAAACCACCGGGTAGAATAATGCAATCACGTTGAGATGATAGATTTTGTATATGGTCAGTTTTATGCCATAATTCTATAACATCACAACCCAATACCTTTTTGCAAACGTGTATGACATCTTGGTCGCAATTAGAACCCGGGAAAATGACTACTCCAAATTTCACTTTACAAAAGTAGGTTTATTCTTTGGCTTACAAAATATTTGAATGACATGAAAGAAAATAAGTTGATCCATTGAAGATGTAAATTATTCTTAAAAACTACCGAAGGTTTATTTTTGAAAAGCGAGTTGTATACCTTTGTATAACTGTTATATTTCACGCATTCGCAAGTAACCAAGCAAGCATATTCAGGTCTCACTAAATAAGTTGAACAAAAAAGCGTTTAAATAAAGGTATGAAAAAGATCGTATTTATCACTCTTCTAATTTTTGGTGCGCAAAGCATCGTATTAGCACAAGGCTATATTACTGCCATTGGCTTGCGCTACTCTGGCAGCAGCACGGTAAGCAATATTGGTATTACTTTGCAACAACGTATTTCACCAGGTTTTACTATAGAAACCATTGTAGAGTGGCGACAAAAAGAACCCATATTAACTTTACTGGCACAGTATCATCAACCTTTATTGTTTAAGGGTTTTAATGTGTATGCCGGTATTGGCGGGCATACTAATCTGGCAAATTTAGAAGTTAGCGACAATTTAAATAATTTTAAATATGGCATGAATGGTGTTTTGGGTGCTGAATTAAGATTGCCCTTTTTCCCCTTAGTGATTTCTGCCGACATTATGCCTGAGTTAAATAAAATTAAAGACCCCATAGATTTTAAGGAATGGGATGTGAAAGCCAGCACCAATATTTCCGTTCGGTATGTGGTATACTCTGACAAAATGAAACGCAAGCGATTGAAGAAAAAGAAAAAGAAAGCCCGTATAGAGGAAAAGGCAGATAAACAAGAAGATCGCGAAAACGAAAAGCAGAATCAAGCAAAAGCGAAGGAAAAAAATAAGGCAGCAGAAGAAAAAACCAAAGCAAAAGAAAAAGCAGCACAGCAAAAAGAGCGTGAAAAAAACAAGAAGACTGCCAAAGATTGGTGGGACGGTTTGAAAAACAAGATGCCCAAAATTGGCAAAACCCAAACAGGAAAGGGAACTTAGTAGTCTGTCAAGCTCATTTTGTCGGTTATGTTAATAATAATGGCTTTAGAATAGTTGGTAACTTTTCTTTCATAGTTTATACTTAGTAATTATAGTTGTTAAATATAATTTTTTACAATTACAATTTTAGTACGGATGCATGGTTTCTCACAATCATATTAAATACAAATTGGAGTGAGTGTACATTTTTCAAGCCTAATTGCAACTACTAATAAAAATACCAAAATCGAAAGCGGTTGATACGTTAAAACCAATATCTAATACCACTAAATTTCCTGCCGCGTAAGTAATGTTAGCGTTTATCGTTTCGGTTGAAACTATCATGTTGTCAGCTCGATAGGTTTGGTTTGTATTGCTGATTGAGCTTAACTGTATGGTTTCGGCGCAGTTAGAACATTGCCCCTCACTAAGATTACAAAAATTTGTCCAAGTCGCATCAAAGTTATTTCCAGCATCTATATTAACTGTATCGTAATAATAAAACTGATTACATAAAGCACTTAAGCCTTCATCAAAACAACCACTTAACTGATTGTTATCCAAAAATAAATCTGAAAGCGCATTCAAATTACTATATTCAGTTGGAATAGTGCCGCTAAAATTATTATTACTAAGGCTCAATACTTCAAGGCTCAATAAAGTCCCAATTTCCGGCGGAAGCCCTCCGCTTAAATTATTGTTATCTAATTCTAAAGTAGCTAAGTTTTGTAGTTGCCCAATTGCAGCGGGTAAAGTACCACTCAAATTATTATCGGTTAGTTGCATTTCGTCCAATTCTTGTAACTGCCCAATTTCTGGTGGTATAGTTCCAACTAAATTATTTTCCGGCAATTCAATGCCACCTACCCTATTGTTATCATTAAGTGTTATGCCTTCCAGCAAACTTAAATTACAATTGGAAGGTGGGGTTTCTCCACCAACAATAGTCCAATTGGTTTTACTGATCCAATTATTTCCATCAGTTTGTTCGTAAAGTTGGTTTAAGGCAATCCAATCATTTGGATGACATTGAGACCAGGAAAATTGATAAGTGAATAGGATAATAATAATTGTAATGTAAAATATTTTTGACATAGTTGATTAATTAAATTGAAAATAAAACTTTTATAAATGTACTACTATTTTTTGTTTTATTGAATAAACAAGTACATTGCGGGTAATGTTTTTTTTAAATTATACTCAATAATTTAAAGTATTCATTAAATAATTGCTAAAGAATATGCGTAAATATTTGAAGAACAACAATTAAAAAATAATTTATTAATAAAAATAATAATGTTATTGTTTTAGGATTTTTATAATGCTTTTTTTAACGGCAAATCAATATTCAAAAATATTTATCAAATTTTTTTAATCAACCATTGTTCAACTTCTAAATTTTTTTTTAATGAAAATAAACCTATTGTAATTTAAACCTTGACCCTTTTATTACCACATAAATAATTGTATGATTGAAAATCAAGGCAATCCAATTTTCTTTTATCATTTGGTAATATTTTCAGAAATTATAGTAAAAATTAAACTTATACTTAGTACTTTTAACTTTTTGAGATAAAAAATTACAAAGTTATAAATAAAACAAACTACAGTTTTACTTATGCTGTCATACTAAGACAAGATCAAACAAATTTCAAAAATTATATATGTATGATTTGCACAACATTTTCAAACGACTTTACGTATTACTTCAAATACTTTGCCAAAATGTATTTAAAAGCATCATGAACATAACTAATTTCGCAGAATATTTATTTGAAAATTGATAAAAGATGGAATAGATTTTGCTTTCTTTTAAACAGCTTCAATTCATAATAAGAAGTTGCCGCTTTTATACTTCACACGCCAATAGTTTTAAAAAACTATTTAAATATTTGACTCACTCATTTGATGTTAAAATATATTTATTAATCAATCTAATATAAATGGAAAATTTTCGACAACGAGAAATTCAATGTTTACATCCAATCCAACAAATTGGTAAACAATTTTTTAGCCCTAAGCCAGCAAAAATTATAACTATATGGAAACATATGATTCCATTAATTATTTTCCTTTTTACAGTGTCCGGTTTTACACTAAGTGCACAAACTGTAGATTTAGAATTAATTAAAAATTTATCTACCGGTTCACCAACAACATTTTTTTCCGGTGATGTTGTAGTCTTTACAATCACGGTTAGCAATCAGGGACCTGAAACGGCACAAAATATCGAGATTATAGATTACTTGCCGGCTGAATTGGGGCTTTGTGATGCTGCATCGGAACCAAATGGTTGGACAGTAAGCGGAACTAATCTTGTAAACAATATACCAGGTCCGTTGCCTCCGGGTACTTCAACCGATATTGATATTGAATTGTGTGTAAAGCAGGTTCCAGACGAAAACGCAGCAACTACTATAAGTAATTTCGCCGAAATTACCAGGTCGGAAGATGAAAATGGCGTTGAGTTTGATGATATTGATAGTGTACCGGATGATATGAATGATGACCCTATTAGCGAGGATGACCATGATGCTGCAGAAATAGTATTGCTGCCAATGGGTAGTATTATTGGTTGCACAGATGTTAATGCTTGCAACTATGATGAAAATGCCACTTTTGATGATGGAAGTTGTATATCCGTTCCAATTTGTAATACAGATCCTTGTGAAGGGGACATTCAAGAACTAAGTGAAGATGGTTGCAGTTGCGTAATTGTAGAAGAACAGGTTTTAGGCTGTACAGATGTAAACGCTTGTAATTTTAATGAAACCGCCAATTGCGATGATGGAACTTGTATGCCTGTTCCAATTTGCAATACCGATCCTTGTGAAGGGGACATTCAAGAACTAAGTGAAGATGGTTGCAGTTGCGTAATTGTAGAAGAACAGGTTTTAGGCTGCACAGATGTAAACGCTTGTAATTTTAATGAAACCGCCAATTGCGATGATGGAAGTTGTATGCCTGTTCCAATTTGTAATACAGATCCTTGTGAAGGGGATATTCAAGAACTAAGCGAAGATGGTTGCAGTTGCGTAATTGTAGAAGAACAGGTTTTAGGTTGTACAGATGTAAACGCTTGTAATTTTAATGAAGCCGCCAATTGCGATGATGGAAGTTGTATGCCTGTTCCGGTTTGTAATACCGATCCTTGTGAAGGGGACATTCAAGAACTAAGCGAAGATGGTTGCAGTTGCGTAATTGTAGAAGAACAGGTTTTAGGTTGTACAGATATAAACGCTTGCAATTTTAATGAAACCGCCAATTGCGATGATGGAAGTTGTATGCCTGTTCCTGTTTGTAATACCGATCCTTGTGAAGGAGATATTCAAGAACTAAGTGAAGATGGTTGCAGTTGTGAACTTGCGGAAGAGCAAGTTTTGGGTTGCACAGACATAACCGCTTGCAACTATAATGAAACCGCTAACTGCAATGATGGAAGTTGTATATCCATTCCGGTTTGTAATGCCGATCCTTGCCAAGGAGATATTCAACAGCTCAGTGAAGATTTTTGTAGCTGTGAATTGGTGGAAGTACAAATTTTAGGTTGTACAGATGTAAACGCTTGCAACTTCAATGAAGCCGCCAATTGTGATGATGGAACTTGTTTACCCGTTCCGGTTTGCAATACCAATCCTTGTGAAGGAGATATTCAACAACTAAGCGAAGATGGTTGCAACTGCACGCTTGTTGAAGCACAAACTTTAGGGTGTATGGATGTTACAGCTTGCAACTACAACGAGGCCGCCAATTGTGATGATGGAACTTGTTTATCCGTTCCGGTTTGCAATACCGATCCTTGTGGTGGCGACATAACTCAATTAAGTGCAGATCAATGTTCATGTGAAATTGTTGAGCAGCAAGTATTGGGTTGTACAAATGCAATGGCATGTAACTATAATGCATCAGCTAATTGCGATGATGGAAGTTGTATTTTAGGTAATATGGCTTGTACAGATCCTTGTAATGAAGTATTGGGCTGTACCGATGCTTCGGCTTGTAATTACAATCCGCTTGCTTGTATAGACGATGGTTCATGCAGTGTACAAGATTGCGCAGGTGTTTGCAACGGAACGGCTATACCCGGTGCACCTTGTATAGATGCAAATGGAGAGGCCAGCACATACGCTGATGATTGTAGCTGCCCGCCAGGTTGTATAGGAAACGTTGTTATTTTTTCAGAGGATTTCATAAACGGTTTAGGGTCTTTTTCTTTTGAGTCCGGTCCTTTTTCCAATAGCCAATCTGTGTATGAATACCTGTTTCCTTTTGGTGATAATGACATTGTAGAGTTGGCTGTTGGCGGAACCGACAATGCCGATATTTATGATATGTCTGTTGGAATAAGCTCCACCTTCACCACCACACAAACCAATACTATTATAATTAATCTAACTTACGAAATGGTTCTTCAAAGCCCCTACGAACCAGATGAGTTTAGCGAAGTAAGGTTTATGCTCAACGGAGCATTCATTTCTAATGATGACAATATTTATCTTAGCCAAATATTTGGAAATGGAAATGGGGGAGACTTAGATAGAACAGGCGTACAAAATGTATCCCTTTCAGTTAACAATTTGCCTGCCGGAAATCATACCTTTACTTTAGGATTATTTGTGAATAAAAAAACTTACTTTGACGAATATACCAACCTCATTATTGACAAAATCGTAATTGAAGAAGCATGTACAGGGGTAGTTGCTCCAACAGATACCGACGGAGATGGCGTACCGGATGATTCTGATAATTGTGTTTTTACCGATAATACGAACCAGGCAGATAGTGATTCAGATGGTGTAGGTAATGTTTGTGATGATACGAATGGAAATTGCACACTAAACAGCCCTTGTGCTGTAGCCGAAAATCCTTGTGTTACAAATGGAACATACAATAATAATTGTGAGTGCATTGGTACAGAAATAGACCAGGACAATGATGGTGTTTGTGCGGCACTTGATCCGGATGATCAAAACGAATGCATACCGAATGTTTGCATAGGTGAAGACTGCGTGTTAATTAATAGTGAAAATTTTGAAGCCGGTTTCGGCATTTGGAATGATGGTGGTGTTGATTGTACCCGTTTTCTAAATGAAGACTATGCCAATTCAGGCTCCAGAGGTATTCGTATAAGAGACAATTCCGGTTCTTCTTCTTCTTTGTTTTCCGATGTTTTAGATTTCAGTAGTTTCAATACAATAGATATAGGCTTTTCATATTTACCTTTAAGTATGGAGCCCGGAGAAGACTTTTTGTTAGAGCTGTCAACCGATGGAGGTAATTCATATACCACAGTTAAAAGTTGGAGTGCCGGCATTGAATTTACAAACGGTACAAGATATTATGAAAATGAAACAGTCAGCTTGAGTTTCTCAAACAATACAAGAATTCGTTTTCGTTGTGATGCCAGTTCTAATGGAGATAGAATTTATATTGACGATATTGTGATACAAAATTGCACCGGTTTAGATACTGATGGCGATGATGTACCAGATGAATTAGACAATTGTGTTTTTATTATGAATACTAATCAAGCTGACAGCGATGAGGATGGTATAGGTAATGCTTGTGATGAAACCAATGGTAACTGTATGTTAAACGCTCCATGCATCAGCGAAGAAGATCCTTGCATAAGCAATGGCATTTACAACAACAATTGCGAATGTGTTGGAACGCTTGTAGATGCAGATAATGATGGTGTTTGTTCAGTGCTTGATCCCGATGATACCGACGAATGCAATCCTAACCTTTGTAACGAAGACAATTGTATAGAAATTAACAGCGAAGATTTTGAAAACGGACTGGGTATTTGGAATGATGGTGGAAGTGACTGTTTCTGGTTTCAAAATGAATATTTGACTAACTCCGGTATACGCGGGGTTCGATTACGAGACAATTCTGGCAGGGCTTCTTCTTTATTTTCTGATGTGTTGAACCTAAGCAACTATAATAGTATAGAGCTGAGCTTTTCGTTTATCGCCTTAAGTATGGAACCGGGAGAAGATTTTTTACTCGAAGTTTCCGGAAATGGAGGCAGCTCCTATACAACAGTTAAAAGTTGGAGATCTGGAGCAGAATTTAACAATGGCACTCGTTATGAAGTATCCGAAACCATAACTGCAAACCTTACCGGTAACACAAGAATTCGGCTTCGTTGCGATGCCAGTTCTAACGGCGACCGGGTTTATATTGATGATATTGTTATAAAAAATTGCGGCAGTTCACCAAAAATAGCAGCAACCCATTTCAACAAACACAACATTAACCTGTTTCCAAATCCGGCTGCAAGTTATATTAATATTGACATTAGTAAAGCAATAGATTTAAACAGTATGAAAACCGTTGAAGTAAGCATCTATTCAACCAATGGAAAAATGGTATACAATAATAACCTACCTTTAACGGAAGTATTGAAAATAAACGTAAGTCATTTAACCCACAACTTACAATATTTAGTAACCTTAACAACCGAAAACGAAAAAGTACTAACTACAAAGTTTATTAAAATGTAGTAACAATATACCTAAGTAGTCAGTCAAGCTGATACGGTCTGTTAATTTGACAAAATTAATCCGTCACCGTCAACTTGACTGACTATTAATTAATAAATCGATCAACATTCTCTTTTTTCGATCAATTGTTTAGCTCTATAATATTTTTTATTTTTAGATAAATGGTAAGAAAATTCCTGATGTGTATGACAAATACCTTGTACAGTTTCATTTTCAAATTACTTAAACAATCAACCCCAACATAATAATTGATACAAATTTCTTGAGGTAACTTCTGCCCAAACATGTAGTTACTCAAAAGCAATAAAACTTATAACCTCGCTTTTACGATTGATTTGATAGCCATACATTCAAGATAATTTAATCAAACCACATTAACCTCCCGCTGCAAACTTATGCCAAATCGTTCTTTTACCGATTGTTGTATTTTTTCAGACAAAGCAAAAATTTCTCTACCGGTAGCCTTGCCATGATTAACTAACACCAAAGCCTGATTTTTATAAGTGCCCGTTTCACCCACTACTTTACCTTTCCAGCCGCATTGGTCAATTAGCCAACCGGCAGGTATTTTTGTTTTATGGTTGTTTGGGTAAAATGGCATGTTAGGATAATCTCTTTTTATGGATGCCGCAAGCAAACTATCAACCACCGGATTTTTAAAAAAGCTGCCAGCATTGCCCACCATTTTTGGGTTAGGCAACTTACTTTGTCTAATCTGAATAACCGCATCGCTGATAGCTTTTATAGTCAACGCTTTAACACCTTGTGTCTCTAAGGTTTTTTCAATAGCACCGTAGCTGATGTTAAATTGAGGGCTTTTGTTTAAGCGCAAAACAACCTTAGTAATTAAAAATTGGTTTTTCAAAGTGTTTTTAAAGATGCTTTCGCGATAGCCAAAATGGCAATCTTTATTTTTAAACAACACCGTTTCGCCGGTTTGTACATTGATGGCATGCAAGGCTTCAAAAACATCTTTTAATTCTACTCCATAAGCTCCAATATTTTGCATAGGCGCGGCACCAACATAACCAGGAATTAAAGATAAATTCTCAATACCTGCCCAATTGTTTTTAATGCAATGCAATACACAATTGTGCCAAATTTCACCGGCTCCAAACTCAACCCAAACATTTTCAATTGATTCGTGAATAACTTCGATGCCTTTTATTTGGTTATGGATAACTAAGCCATCAAAATTTTGGGTAAGTAAAATATTACTGCCACCACCAATAATTAAGGTTTGGTGCTTTTGATAAACCGGATGATGAAGGAGTGCTATAACATCGTCAGCTTGTTTAACTTCGGCAAAATAAGTTGCGCTTGCATCAATATTAAAGGTATTGTATGTTTTAAGTGATTTGTTTTCTTCTATTAATGCCATTAAAATTTTTTGATACGGTTTAAACCAGCTTTGGCTTGTTGTTCAAAACTGTTTTTAAATGGATGTTTATCAAATTGTCCAACTTGTTTATAATATTTTTCAGCCAGTGCAAATTGATTTGTACCGGCATACATATGCCCGAGTTGCAAACATGCTTTGGCACCAAAATAGAGTTCATTATTTGGCGAAGTATTAATGGTTACATTATAAAAATATTGAGCATTTTCGTTATCCCCAGCCATTTGATAAACTTTCGCATAGCGATACAACCATTCTATTTTATGAGAAGTAGATAGTTGTGTGGTGTCCATATCATTTAAAATAGATATAGCGCGATCGGTATATCCACCATCATTTAAAAAACGGGCTTTTAACAGATGGATATTGGGCAAGGTTTTCAATTCAGCATCTTTCATGGCTTGCCGGTCGGCATCCATTAACTCGGCACCTTGCGTTTTGCAGTTGGCTAATTGCTGAAAATATAAGGTGGTATCGCCTTTCATTAAATTGCATAATGCCAAGCGTTGCCAAGCTTCTTTAATATAATGCTTACCCTTAAAATTATTTAAAAACCGTTCAATGTATTGATCGGCATCTTCATCTAAGCGCGACATTTTTACAATACCGGTGAAGAAATCCATAAAATACCAGGGCAAATAATCATTGCCGCTTGGTCTGTTTTCGGCTGCTTCAATGGCTTGGTCTCCTTTGCCTGCCTTATGCGCTATTTCGGCATATAAAAAATTGTGCAATAAATTTTGTTTGGGTTGCAGTTGTTGCTGAACCATTTCCCAGGCTTGTTGGTGTTTTTTATCTAAGTAAATCAAAAAGAAAAGATGGATTAAATGGGCTTCTTCGTAAAAAATATTTTCGGCTTTAGCATAGTGTTGATAATCTTTCAACTCTTGCATGCCTTGTTCAACATTGCCGTTAAAGCCTAACAACTTTGCGCCAAAACGATATTTATTGGGAATGGTACCAATAACGGCATGAAAAAAGCCTAACGATTTTTGGTTAGGTTGAAAGTTAGGAAACCGGCGTGCATTTTCTTCTAATAATTTAAACCCTTTACGTAACTCCCACAACGTAGTGATATATTCTTCAAACTTAGCGCGGGCAAAAGCTTTGTGTAAATTGAGTTCTGCTTTTACATATCGCTTCCATGGGTTATCATCGGGTAGCTGATTAACTTTTGCAATTTTATGATCAAAATCGGTTTCAAATTTTTCAAATACTTCGTAATCTTCTTGTATATATATACTCAAAAAACCACAGTAGCTTTCTAATAAAAGCCAGGCACAATTATCGGGTTCGGCTTGTTTTTGTTGTTTGATGGTTTGCAGGGCAAGGGGTATTTTAAGTTGCATTATTTGATTGTAGGTTTGTTTGCATGTTTCGTGGTAGTTGAATTGTTGAGCCTTTGTTGAGAAGCTCCAAATACCAAATACCAATAACCAAACTACTGTAATTAAGGTTGTGTTGATTTTGAATAGCAACGCTAATACGACGTTAGCCGGTTTTAAATTAGCCCCGATTGTAGTGGTTATGCCTTTTGCAGCGGTTGCCTTGTCGCCAAGCAAAGGCATTTGAACGGAAAGCGGGACTGCCGTTTTTGCGTGACCGGCTGTTTCGCTGCAAATTAATTTTTTCTTCAACTTAAAGAACCGTTATTTACAAACTTGGTATCGGATAATTGTCCGTTTTGCAAAGATCTTCAGCGGTTTTGGCAGGTTCTATCTGATTAAACTTGGGGCATTTGTTGCATTTTCTTTTTCGCATGGCGGCACAGCTTGTTAGCGATAAGAAAAAGACACCTAAACATAATATGGCAATAAATTGTTTCATTCGTTATTTTTAATTTTGATGGTCTACCTATTAGTAAGTTTAACAAATAAACGTATTTTTGGGTAGATATTTTATATGATAGGAGCTTTTTAACGTTAATTGAATACACAAAAAACTGTTTTACTCGCCATTTTAAATTGGGGTTTGGGTCATGCCACGCGTTGTATACCAATAATAGAAAAGTTATTAGCAAACGGGCACCAAGTGGTCATTGCTTCAGATGGTTTGGCATTAATGTTATTGAAACGTGAATTTGCCAACTTAAAATTTGTTGAATTACCGGCGTACAACATTTGGTATCCTCAAAAGGGTAGCATGTTTTTATCGATGCTTTGGCAAACACCTCGTTTGTTAAAAACGATAGAACAAAGCCATCAATTGATTGAAAAAATAGTAGTTGACTATAAAGTGGATTGTATTATTTCGGACAACCGGTATGGCTGTTATTCAACAAAAGTGTATTCGGTTTTTTTAACGCATCAAGTGAACATTCCCTTACCCAATGGTTTTGGTATTTTTAAGCCTTTAGTAGATAAACGGAATTTCAAATACATTAATCAGTATAATGAATTATGGATACCTGATGTGGATGGACATCTGTTAAGTGGAGCTTTATCATTTAAAAACAAGCACTGTAAAATTCCTAATTTTTTTGTGGGTTCGCTTTCGCGGATGAAAAAGACAGCGGTTGAAACAACTAACTTTACCTTGGTAATATTGTCAGGACCTGAACCACAGCGCAGCATTTTTGAGCAAAAGATTATTAATCAGACGAAGTTTTTTAAGGGCGAGGTTTTATTGGTACGCGGCAATGATATTGATTTAAAAAGAACAATTCCTGATAATTTAAAAATTATTGATTTGGCTGATACTTTGACCATTAATAAGTTGCTTTTAAAGGCAAAACATATCATCTGTCGAGCCGGTTACAGTAGCATTATGGATTTAGTTGCCTTGAATAGAACGGCTTTTATTGTTCCTACACCCGGGCAAACAGAGCAAGAATTGTTAGCCAGGCGACTAAGTACGCAAAAGCTGTTTTTAAGCTTTCCGCAAACATTATTTAACTTAAATAAAGCGGTTAAACAGTTGAATCATTTTCAACCGAAAGCTTTTGAAAATTTAAGTAACCAAAGTGAACGGTTGTTAGAGGAGGCGTTGAAAACGATTGTTTAAGCGATCAATATATTTTTGTAGCAGTATTTATACAATAATTTCAGTCTATTTCGTTTTATGGTTGCATTTGTTTTAAACGTTTCATATTCAGGCAAGTGCATTACATCAAATCTGTATTTATTTAACAACAAAAAAAATTATTAATGAACTTAATTAAATTTTCAAACATCCTTACTGTAGGATTGATTGCCTTATTATTTAGCTCTTGTGGAGACGATACTATTAATAACCCCTTGGTAGATGACATTTCTGTAACTTTACAAAACACGCTTGAATCTAAAGTAGTTTCTGGTTTTGAAACCGAAACGAATTTTAAAGATCCAGCCACAAACTTAGTATCCGAAGAAGTAGAATTTCCTGCTTTTGTAGATATTTATGATATTGATGTAGATGATTCTACTATGTATCCACAAAGGCAAAACCATTACCCCGATAATTTAAGCTGATCAGTTTGCTGGGCAGTAAAGTTGTAGGGTAAACAACTTTTGATGTTGGCATCTGTCATTTTTTCGGCAGCTATTTTTTGGAACAACCAGGTTAAATAGTTTTGAACGTTTAAGTTATAGTGTTTGGCTGTTCCTACTATGGTATACAAGCAGGCTAAACTGTCTGCACCACTATGCGAGCCGGCAAACAGATAATTTTTTCTGCCTAAAGCAATGGGGCGAATGGTGTTTTCTACCAAGTTATTATCAATTTCTAAAGTGCCATTGTACACATAAGCACACAAGCCTCGCCAACGGGCTAAGCTATAGCTGATGGCTTTGCCGATGGCACTTTTGGGTAATATTTTACCCCTTGTTAAAGTATCATCAAACCAACTTTTTAGTTCATTTAAAACTGGCAGGGCTTTTTGCTGGCGCAATTGCTCACGGGCTTTGTGGTCAAACTGTTTTTTGCGGGCATGGCGTTCTATTTGATAAAGTACCTGCATTTTTTCTAACACATAAGCGGCTTTGGGTGGATCGTTATTTTCTGCTTCTGCAAACTTACGCCGGGCGTGTGCCATACAATGGATTAATTCGATACCGGAGTTTTTAGCCAAACTTGGATATACATTGTAACCATCGGCTTGCAAAACACCCGTATATTGATTACCGACCAACTCGGTGGCTGCTATTTTTGAACGACTCGGATGATAGTTAAACAAAACGGCTTTCAAAGTTGGATTATACATTACCCACATATAGCCTCTATGGCTGGCATTCTTTTTATTTTTAGCCAATACGGTAATGGTCGTTTCGTCTACCTGATTATAATTTAGCGCAAGCATATCTTTTCTAATCTGCTCTTGCAAAACCATTAGCACTTCTGCGCCACGGTGAAACCAGTTGTACAAATTACTATCGGACATAAAGTTAACCCCGGCTTGTTTCAGCTTTTTGTTAAAGCGATGCACAGGGGTATGATGCAATATTTTTTCGCATATTAAACCGGCTATCAAACTTTCATCTACTATACCACTGGGTATCAATCTTGGTGGAACTAAGGCTTGTTTCACACCGGCATCTTCATCATTTTTTTTAATGTATTTGGGTCGGATGATTTTTTTAACCGTTAAATGAGCCGGATGGTATTTCAATATTTCAGTAACGTTTTCTCCTATTTTGGTGTACTGTGGATCATCTGTATTAAAGTCTTGTGGTTCTATAAGTTGTACTTCTCTTGGTAAATGTGGCGGAAAGCTGTTGCGTTTAAAGGTAGTTGGCTTTCTTCTTTTCTTCTTTTTACCCGCTGCCTGCTGCTCAGGGGAAGAAGTGGCAGGCTCTGTTGACTCGGCAAGCTCCAATCCGGCAGTATCAAAAAGCTGGCTTTGCAAAGGGTCAGCCAAACCGCCGGTAAAACGTTCACGCTTAGCACCGAAAACCAACTTGTTTAAATTGGCAATTTCAAATTCCAGTTGCTCTATACGCTCACTTTTTTCTTCCAGAAGTTGGCTTAACTCTTCTATTTTTTGCGCTTGCTGCTGGCTTTTGATACGTAATTGCTGATGCGTCATTACCTCATAAAGATAATAAATAACATTCTTAAAACCAACTATTTAGCTAAATTAAACCTGTTTCTTTTTACTATTTTATCACTTTCAATACCTTGTAAAATCAGTAGTAATTTCTGGTAATTTATCTGATCAGAATGACCGGTTTTGACAGGATGCTCGAAGCTGCCTTTTTCTAATCGTTTGAAGTAAATGCTTAAGCCGTCGCCTTCCCACAACAGCAGTTTTAAGTGACTGCGTTTTTTGTTGATGAACACAAAACCGGCTCCACTTAACAGGTCAAGATGCATCTGCGCTGTTACAATAGCCGACAAGGTGTTGAAACTTTTGCGCATATCGCAAGGCTTATCGTAAAGGTAATAAGTACGGCTACGTTCTAACATTTTGCAACTGTTGTAAAAGTGAAGTAGTCAATTCCGCTTGGCAGTCAATTTCTATACCATTAGGCAGTAGTATGCTTAGCCTGGCAGAAGTGGACTGTTGTTGAGGCAGCTTAATAAAGTTTGCTGAGCTACCAGTATTGGAAAAACTGACTTGACAATTTTGTATCCATTTACAAAAAGTAGAATAGCCAATGTTCTGTTTGAGGCAGTATTGTTTTCTACTTAGGGCGCTTTGCTGCCAAGCTTTAATATGCGCTTGTCGTTGACTGTTGGTTAATCTCAAAATAACTATTTTTGGTAGGCAAAGGTCGGTCAGTAGAAAATACTAGGCAAGATGTTTTGGCGTTTGTGGATACTCTACTATTACTTTTAAGATGTCAGAAGCCGCTAAATCAAATCAAGTAATTGCTTCTTTATTCAGAACAATTGAAGTGGGCACATTTGATCGCTATTACTTTACTTATTCGAAAGATCACAACTTCGAATCTGTAGAAAGTGATCATTCAAGTGTAAGTGCCAGCATCGTTTCTGATACAGAAATTAAAGTGGAAGTTGGCGAAGGCTTTGTTTTTGGTCCCAATTCTAGCTTTGTGATTACTTTAACAAAGTAATGTTTTTCGAAAAAATAATTCAGGGCTTTCCAAATTTGGGAAGCCCTTTTTTTATGAGGTCGAAAACTCATTTCATATTAAAATAAGTTTCGTACTCCACAAAATTACCGGCTTTGTCTTCTGCGGCAATTATTATGGTGTTTTTTCCTTTTATCGCATTTTTAAAATCTGAAAATATAAAGCGATTCTTATCTAAATTGACTACTGACCACCTGCCATTTAAGCGGGCATTGTAACTTTTAATGCCAGAAAGATTATCTTGAACTTTAAAATTAAATGAACTTTTCGCATTGTACGTGCCGCCTCGTTTAAAACTACCTGGCGATATTTTCGGCTTCTCTTCGTCTAATTTAATATAGTATTTTCCAAAACTTTTGGTTTTGGCTTTTAAGTATTGCCCATCCCATTTGGTATCGCAAGCTTGTTCATTGTCTTTAGCATCTAAATAGCAAATCACTGCTTTTCGTATTTTAGGTATTACCTTTTCGTTTGGTTTAATGGCAATTTCAAAGGCTTGATGAACGGGCACATCTTTATGATGCAAATGATAAACTGATGATAAAATCGCTTTGTCACTTTTGGGCTTGGTTTCTTGATAATTAAAACAAATATCTTCGTAAATCGTGTTTTCCGCCAAATTGATACTGATGTTTTCCCGGCTAAATTCATTGGCTTCAAAGTGAGTCATTGGGTTAGAACAGGTAATTAAAAAATCATCGTCAGCTTGTCCGGTTTTTTGTATTTCAAATGTACAAGTTACCTCATTGTTATTAAAATCTTTAATGTAAATTTTTATCTGATATCTTTCATTATCTCTTATATTAAGAATACCGTTATTGTTAACCTCATTATATATACTAAGTTGGTTACCCGAAATTTTATAACAACGTTGATAGGTTTTGTTGACGTTTACTTTTTCCGCATAATCAATGTGTGCATTGATATATCTGTTTTCTTCAAAAGACAATTTATCAAAATCAAATTGAAAATGAGGTTCACCATCTACTTCCATCCTAAGCTCGTAAATACCAAATTTATTACTGGCGGCATTCATGCTATCAAATACCCGAATACCGAAACCAATTTGATCCTCATTAACCATAATAGGAGTGTTTTTCAAGGTATAATTGCCATTTTTATATACAAATTGCTGGGGTTCATTAAAAATAAGTTGACTTACTCCATCAACAAATTTATACACCAACAGGTCAGCAATTTCGGGAGCATTGGTATCTTCCAAATCAAAGCCAAACAAAAGCGGGTTAATCGGATGTTCAGTTGCCGTTTCCCGAATTTCATAATGCAAATGCGGACCTTGAGATGAACCGGAATTGCCTGACAAACCCACCACTTCACCTTTATTAACCGATATTAAATTTGCCGGTACTATTAAATCTACTTCTGAAAGTCTTTTTGAATATTGCTCCCGTTTCAGATAGGCATCAATAACCCGGTTAAACGATTTTAAATGACCATACACGGTGGTATAACCATTGGGGTGATCTATATAAAGTGCATTGCCATAACCACCGCTCGAAACTTTAATTCGCGAAACATATCCTTTTGCCGAAGCCACTACATTTAACCCTTCTTTACCTTGTGTTTTAAAATCAACACCGGTATGAAAATGATTTCTACGCAACTCACCAAACGACCCACTGGCAACCAATGGTATATCTAAAGGTGCTTCAAAATAGCCTTCTTCTATACCATAAGTTTGCGCATTGGAGGTAACCGAAATAAACGCCGATAATATGATAACAAGTAGCGTATATAGTTTCATAAAAAACACTTGTTCAAACAATTAATATTCAAAATTAGGTTTGAGTTTCATCGATTCGTAGAAGGTATTAATTTGCTGAATTACCGCATCCGGATCATCAGAAACCTGAATCAAATCTAAGTCTTTTTCACTAATATTGTTGTGTTGTTCTAACATCACTTGTTTAATCCAATCTAACAAACCGCTCCAAAATTCGCTACCCATTAATATTAAGGGAACTTTTTCAATTTTATGTGTTTGAATAAGGGTTAGCGATTCAAACAACTCATCTAAAGTACCAAAACCACCTGGTAGTAACACAAAAGCTTGCGCGTATTTAACAAACATCACTTTACGGGCAAAAAAGTATCTAAAATTTAAGTTCTTATCATGATCAACATATTTGTTCGAACCTTGTTCCATCGGTAAATCGATATTTAAACCGACCGATGCGCCATTGGCTGCCTGAGCACCTTTGTTGCCAGCTTCCATTATACCAGGACCACCACCGGTTATTACGCCATAGCCATTCTTTACTAATTTGTACGCAATATCAACGCCTAATTTGTAGTATTTTGAATCAGGTTGAGTTCGGGCAGACCCATAAATAGACACACAAGGTCCTATACTTTCCATAGTTTCAAATCCATCTACAAATTCCGACATAATTCTGAAAATCCTCCACGAAGATTCCGGTTTACTACTCGACCAATGTTTACGTTCTAAGCCGTTACTTACTATATTTTCTATCTCTTTCATTAATTTGTTTTTTATTGCGAAGTAGTGCAACACAACTATCCACATAATCCTGGACAAAAGCTTAACTTACTTCATCGTGTCAGCAGCATTTTTGTGTTATTTTTAAACATAAAAATGACATCTGTTTGTAAAATCAACTTGTAAAGTTAAGGTTTTATGTTTTAAAAACACAAATTTATTATCAATTCATATAATTTTTTAGGGTAAAACCTTAAATTGGTTTAATTCTTAACTTATGATACTTAAAAAAATTATTTTTGTTAACAATTGATGACTACTACCGTATTATTCTTATACAGATCTTAAATATCGCATAAGTCATATTTTTTAAATATATTCAATTATAATGAGAAAAACAATTCTTGGGATAATCATATCCGTATTGTTAGTTGGGGAAGGTATGCAAGCTCAACATTCAATTGCCAGAGCGTGGAACGAAATTTTATTAGAGTCCATCCGGGCAGATTATGCACGTCCCACGGTACATGCTCGTAATCTATTCCACATTTCGGTAGCCATGTACGATGCTTGGGCTGTTTACGATAAACAAGCATCTACCTTCTTTTTAGGGCAACAAATTAACGATTTCGATTTTGCTTATTATGGCATGAGTATGCCTAACAATATTGAAGCTGCACAAAAAGAAACCTTGAGTTATGCCGTTTATCGTTTATTAAACAACCGTTTTAGATATTCACCAGGTTACTCTTTTTTAAGAGTCCGGTATGATGATTTCATGTTGAGTTTAGGCTATGATCCTAATTTTATATCTACTGATTATTCCAATGGCTCACCTGCTGCTTTAGGTAATTATTTGGGTGATCAGATTATTCAATTTGGTATGCAAGATGGCAGCAATCAAATTTTGTTTCATACAAATTTACATTATAATCCGGTTAATACTTCAATGGTTATCAGACAACCAGGCAATCCAAATCTTGCTAATTACAATAGGTGGCAGCCTTTAACCTTAACTATTTTTATTGACCAATCGGGCAATGAAGTTTATGGTAATACACCGCCTTTTTTAAGTCCGGAATGGGGAGCAGTTACGCCTTTTGCGTTAAGTAGTCAAGATATGAACACCTATACTCGAGGTAATTATGAATATAAAGTTTATCACGATCCAGGTATGCCCCCTCAATGTGATACCCTTAGCGGACCGAAAACTATGGCTAATTTAGATGCGTATAAATGGGGCTTTACCTTAGTAGCCAAATGGTCGGCACATTGCGACGCCAATGATAATACAATGTGGGATATTTCACCAGCAAGTATTGGCAATATTCAAAGCTACCCTACCACTTTTGCGGGAATGAAAAACTTCTACGATTTTGAAAACGGAGGAGATAGCAGTATAGGGTATGCTGTTAATCCGGCAACTAATTTACCCTATGTACCGCAGATGGTAAAACGGGGAGATTATGCAAGGGTTTTAGCCGAATTTTGGGCAGACGGACCAGATTCGGAAACACCACCAGGGCATTGGTATACCATTTTAAATTATGTAAATGATCACCCAGTCTTTGAAAAAAAATATGAAGGTAATGGAGTGGTATTAAATGATTTTGAATGGGATGTAAAAGCCTATTTAACCTTAGGTGGAGCTATGCACGATGCCGCAATTACCGCTTGGGCTTGCAAAGGTTATTACGATTACATCAGACCCGTTTCGGTTATCCGCTGTATGGCAGACCATGGTCAATGCAGCAACCCAAACTTACCAAATTATGATTTGGCAGGCTTGCCGCTCATACCTGGTTTTATCGAATTAGTCGATTCAAGCGAAGCCATCGCAGGGTTTACCTACGAACATGTTGGAAAAATAAAAGTAAAAACCTGGAAAGGACCCGATTACATTGATGATCCAGAAACCGACCAAGCCGGCACCGGCTGGATATTAGCCGAAAACTGGTGGCCCTACCAACGCCCTTCTTTTGTAACACCACCTTTTGCCGGTTATGTTTCTGGTCATTCTACTTTTAGCAGAGCTGCCGCCGAGGTGATGACCTCCTTAACTGGCGATGCCTTTTTTCCAGGTGGTATGGGCGAATTTGAGGCACCAAAAAACAAATTTTTAGTGTTTGAAGAAGGACCAAGCGAAGATATTATTTTGCAATGGGCAACCTATCGCGATGCTTCCGACCAATGCAGTTTATCGCGCATTTGGGGTGGTATTCATCCGCCGGCAGATGATATACCCGGCAGGCTAATGGGTATTGAAGTGGGTAACGATGCTTTTGCTAAAGCCAAAACCTATACAACAGGAGGCGTATGCGTTGATTATCGAATGGTATGCAACAATGTTATTGAAAGTGGAAATTATACAGCCGCAATTCGTTTACAATCTAATGCTTCAATTACCAATCAAGCACAAGTTACCTATACTGCCGAAACTGAAATTAGTTTAGAGGCAGGTTTTGAAGTTGGCGTTGACAGTAACTTTTTTGCTTATGTAGAGGCATGCGAGTAATACCAAATTGATCATTCATCTCATTCAATTTTTTAGAAGCGAAACAACAAGACGATTTGGAAACGGGCAGCTCGCTTTCCGCTCAAATGTTGCAGCTTTACTTCAATGCCAACGCTTCAAGCAACATAACCGCTGCAATCGAGGCTAAACTTTTAACTTCGCTGGGGTTCAGTTAGGTTCTAAATTTAAGCCATCAAGCTAATTAATCAATAGTACATTTGTTATGTAAGTAAAAATGTACCGGTTAATTAGCATTAATGTATTAAGAGGCTTTATTATGGTACAAATGGCTGTTTAAGCAGCATTGCTGTTTGTACAATTTATTGCGTTCATCTTTTTAAATAAATGTTGAAAAGTATTCAATGCGACAAATGTAATAGGGTATTAATCTTACTTTTGTTTAAAAATAGATGATGATAAAGAATTGGTTTACCCTACTATTTATTTTTGGCATTTTAAATATGTCTTTTGCTCAACTCAACAGAACAGGGTTTTTTATTGAGGATTCAGAAGAATATCCAATTTCTGGAGATGTTACAGTTAGCTACACTGAAGGAACGATTGAAGTAACGTTTGAAAATAATTTTTCAACTATTCAAGGCATTTCTTTAGAAGTTTTTTTAAGCAATAGCGATGTTTTTGATTGGATTAACGACTTAAAAATAAGCACTGCTCCTTTAGATAGTGGAACGCCGATGAGCACACCTATTACAGGCTCCAGAACCTTTACTGTACCAACAGGCACCAATCTATACGATTTTGATAATGTTATTGTGTATTGCACATCGGCAAATGTTTTATGGGGTTATGCCAATTTATGCGAAAACCATTTAAACTTAAGTACTAACGCATTGCCTACCGATACCTATAGAAGTGAGCAAGTTATTTTAAGTAACGCTATAATTGATGACAATGCTACCGTTTACTTTGAAACTAAAGATACCATAGCATTGACCCAAAATTTTGAAGTACCGGTTTCTAGTAATTTCAATGCCTTAGTAGATGCTACTTATGGTTGTTTAACGGAGTGAGGTTAAATTCTTATGAATTTTTAGGGCTTGTTAGATATCTTATAAGTTAAGGGGTTTTATGCTATTTGGTCCTTTTTTATTTTTCATTCAAAATATTTTGAATGATTGATTGAAACATTGAAAAGCCAGTATGTATTATTTTATCTGGAAAATCATAATCCGCCTTATGCAAAGCTTATGGCAATCGCATAAAAAACCCAACGATGATTATTGTACTTATTTATATTTAATGGTGTTAAATTTAAATTGATTGGATGATAACTGTAATTTTTGCGATTGCCTTACTCCGGCGGAGTAAAACCTTAGTAGAAAAAAAATTAAAACAATTAAGCTTTAGCGGAGCGATACCTCATCGGCAAAATGTATTGGTTTATTCATTTTAATTAAACAATGTGTCGCTCCTTTGGAGCTACCAGTTTTATTATAGTCTTATTCTACCAAAATATTGTTCCTCTGCAACTCAAATGGTTGGTTTCAACCTAATGGAGACTACAATTTAAATTGTACTTATTTAATTAAACTACTCACAAATATTAAATTCTACAGTTTCAGTTTTACCAACAAAACCTTTTATCTCAATTTCTTTTTGAGCGTAATGTGTGCCGGTTATCTTCCTAAAAATCTATACTTACTGCGCAGGCGGAGGTGCAGTGTTAATTGTAGGTTTGATGATTAATATTGCAAGATCTTTCACTTCGTTTCAAGTGACAACCTCTTACACTTTCGACCATAGGGAGAAATCAAAGCAACATAAAATCACCAAAGTTGGTTAATTTTTTAGAAGCTTTAGATGCAAAATCATTGTATTCTATATCAAGTTATTATAATGGTTTCTTTTTTCGAGTGCCTTCGTTTTTCTTTCTTTCTACGAAGCACCGAAGTTTTTAAACTAGCCTCAATTTACTAACCAAAGACGCTAAAGTACACGGAGTAGTTTAGTTGCTATGTATTGTTTTTCGAATGAAAAAATTCGTCATACGAAACTCAGTGTTCGATATTCGATATTTTTTGGTTGACCATTTAATGAATAACGAATATCGAATAACAAACAATAAATATAAAATCATAATTAATATGTTAATAGTATAGATTTAATTTTATGAAAGACGCTTGTAAGATATAAACTGCGTATTGGTTACCTAACCAAAGTAACATTGCCCTGATAAGTTTTGTGGCTGCCATCTTCAAACTCAGCCTCAATAATATAAACATACACACCCATAGGTTGTGGTATGTTTTTATACAATCCATCCCACCAAAAACTATCAGTATGGATGTTAAAGTTACGGGCTTCATAAAGCTTAGCTGCATACCGGTTAAAAATTATGTAGGTCTTAATTTGTATGTTGTTTTGGTTACTGCCAAATACTTGAAAGGTGTTATTCACTTGGTCTCCATTGGGTGAAAATGCATTTGGAATGAAGAGCTTATTTTGAGGACACAGCAATTTAAATTCCGGATCATCTCGCGATAAGCAATTGCCGCAATCATCTAATACAAAAAAACCATTAACAATACCCGCACAATCTGTACAAGCCAAATTATACTCCGGGT
>CALHDG010000150.1 GCA_938023075.1 uncultured Chitinophagales bacterium | reverse complement strand
TTGATAAAATAATACGGTTTTTTTTATTTGTCATTTTTACATACAAACTAAGGAATATAGTCGAGAAATCAAAAAAATACAGCGTATATATTATTGATAATCAATGTTTTATGCCCTTAACTTAATGACATTGGACTTGCGCGAGCTGAGGGAAAACTTTGCAGATTAGTAAGCTGCTGTTGGTATTGTGTCACCTCAAATCAATATTGGTTAAATCGTACAACAGCTTTAAATCAGGTTCGTAACGTTCCATTAACATAGCTTTAGTAGTTGGATTAATTTTAGGTTTCGGTTTTTTTGTTAATTTCACTAATGGATCTAAATACATCCTATATTTGCGAGGTAGACTTCTTTGTACTTTTTGCAATTTTACAAACCGTATATCATAGCCTTTATTGGTATCTCCCATTTTCAAATCAATAGAGTTATCTACTTCTAAAAAAGCCAAAACACTTTTTATTGTTTTTTCAGAATTATTCTTTAAATCATTTAGTGTAATGATATGTAATTGCTCTTTTGGAAAAAAATCTAAATAACGTTTAATTTGTTGACCAAACAGGCTGGAACGATAGTACAAAAAATGATAAAAGTATTGATTTTTTTCTTTGAATTTTTTTGAATAAAACCGTTTTTCTTCATCTTTTATTGCTTCTTCAAAAGTATTATAGCTTTCATATCCATCTCTTTTTAAATTCAGAAACATTGCATGGGCTTTTTCAGCAGGATTCCTTAGAGTCACAATAAGTTTCGCTTTTGGAAATAAGCTTTTTATGATGCCTGGTGTATAAGGATCTGTTAAATAATTAGGAGGTGCTTCACCAATTGCCTTTTCATCTTCTACATCATCAAACAACTGAAAATATTTTACAATACTATTAATGTGTTTATCTTGGTCACTCGAAAGAAAAGATGGTTCTTTTTCTATTGGTAAATAAATTTCCTTATGATTTATTAAAGTATTATAGAGTGTAGTTGTGCCGCATTTTGCAGCACCTAAAATAAAAAAATTTGGCTTTGTATATATTCTGTTATTCATTACTTTATTACTTTTGAAAAGTATATAACTTTACTTGCTTAAACTATTATACGTCTCTCATTTCTAATATTTCAAAATCTTGTGATAAGGCTTTAAATGTATTTTCATCAAAGTAATATGTACAATTGTAGAGCCATTTCCTTTTTTTGGTAACTCATTAATCAATATACTTCTTTTTTTCATCATGTTAAATACGTTTTGTAAAAAACATATTGGTTTTATACATGTTCGGTAGTACCAAAATTGGTAACTAAATCAAATTGATTATGATATTCTACAGGCAAATGTTAGATAAATTTATTTGTACACAGTTATTTTTATTAACCTGGCTCAACTTTGCTGGTTATGCTTTGATAAGTTGTTAAATATAAATTTTGTAAAGATTGAATTTGCCGATCAATATTATAAGTCTTAGCCATGTTAAATGCATTTTCTACCATGTTGTTGCTTAGTTCTTTATCAGCTAAAACTTGGAGAATGCCTTCCGTAATTTGAGGTGTATTTTCGTAATCTACAATCCAAGCGTGTTTTTTATGCACCGCAAAATCATACACACAACCAGAACGTGTAACTACTGATGGAATGCGAGAAAACATTGCATCTAAAAAACACTGTCCGAAAGACTCTACATCTTTATCAATGGGTACGTGAACAAACACATCAAAGAGTTGGTATAAAGCCGCTAAGTCATCTTCAAATGAAACTTCCAGGTAGCTATCGTTAGGTAATTGCGTCAATTTTGCTTTAATTTCTTCTGCATCTTCGGCTGGGCCATAAGTACCTTTTGCCGCATTGGCTTGTTCTTTTTCTTTTTGTGCCACAATGTTTTTTTGAGAACCAGCTATTATCAAATAGGCATTGGGATAAGTTTTAAGCACTTCCAGGAATGCCTCTAAAGTGTATTGCGGACCTTTCCAAGCCACATAGCGAGCCACCACACCAATTACCGGAAATTTATCTTTAGGAATCTGATATTTTGCTTTAAGCTTTTCGATTCTTTCAGTACCTATATTTTCAAACAGAGAAAGGTCAAAGCCGGTAGGAATCACCGAAATTTTTTCTTCTGGTATACCATCGGCTATCATACCCGGAACTCCTTTATTGGTTTGGGAAATAGCGTTGGTTGCCATATCCCAAATCATTTCGTATTTGCTACGGTCGTGTCTTTTATCTTTAATACCACCGTGTTGCCGTGTAAAAACTCTAACAGGAACACCAGCATAATAGGCAGCTTGCTGTCCGGTAATATGTCCATTAAAAAAAATGGTATGTACAATATCGGTTTCATTGGCTTTTAAATGATGATAGATTTGATAGACGACTTCGGAGGTAGCCGCATAATCAATCATAGGTATCATTTGATAAGGTACACTGTTTTCAGCTAAAAAATATTGCAATGGGTCATTCGGTTCTAAAACAATAAAATCGATCTCAAATTTTGAACGGTCGAGATACATTGCCAACCATTCGTGAGCTACCCATCTAATGTTTAAACCTAATAAGAACGTTAACTTTAATTTTTTCATCTTTTATATATAATTTGTAACTATTCAGTCACAACTAAGCAGTTAACATTTCAACAATAGCATTATAAGTAAACAAACTCTTCAATGCCACAAAGGTATTGACCTGTTGCTTACGTGCTGTCATGATATATGACCGTACTCGCGCAAAATACTGA
>CALHDG010000149.1 GCA_938023075.1 uncultured Chitinophagales bacterium | reverse complement strand
GTTTACAAACTAGCCCCGATTGCAGCGGTTATGCAATTTTGCAGCGCAGATTTTGAAGCATAGCAATTGCATTTGAGCGGAAAGCGGGACCGGTGGTATTATAAAGCTAAGAAGTTTCGCTTCAAAAAATCAATGCAAAAGTATCAACTACATTTGTTGTTTGGATAAACTTGTCCCCTTTTTCGATATTTTTTTGAAGCATAATTTTTTTCAACTACCCGAGCAATGGTTCTTAATAGTCTTTGAAATTAATAATGTTGATACAAAACAGTTGTTTCATACACGCGGCTAAGTATAGCTACAACACATAAAAATAAACTGATATAAAATGGCATATACTGCCCATCAAAACCAACAAATGGAAGATAAAATGATTGTAAGGCAGTTTTTTGAAACTGTAAAAAACGGCACCTACCGTATATAAAATACCACCACCCAAAAGCCACCATAAACCTGGCAAAGGTAAATGTTCCATTAATGGTTTTATGGCTATAACACCTATCCATCCCATTATCACATACATAATTGTTGAAAAGGCATCAAACCGGCCTGTAAAAAATATCTTTAATACAATACCTGCTAAAGCAAAGCCCCAAATAAACCATAAAAAAGCCCAATATTGTAATGTGACTATAACAAATGGTGTATAAGTGCCGGCAATTAAAACATAAATAGCTGCATGATCGAGTATCCGTAATTTTCGGCGCGTTATGGCATTGGTAGATTGATGATACAAAGTTGAGGCAGCATATAAAATAATAAAACTACTGCCAAAAACAATAGCACTAAATAAAACTGTAGGTTGTTGTAGTGCATAGCTTTTTAAAACCAATACAATTAATGCTAAAATGCTCAACAAAAAACCAAACGCATGCGATTGTACATTTAACTTTTCTTCTCTTATAGAATATTGACTTTCTTCCAAAAATAATAAATAGAATAAAAATGGTAAGGTATAGCTTTTTAGTAAGGCTGCAAAAATTAATCTACAAGCTGTCTTCTCTATTTTCTGATGGGCTTTGTTATAGAGCCTCGTTGTAGCTTTGGCAATGCCGGTGTTTTTTGCCTCGTCCATCAAAAAAATAACGTTCACCTAAAGGCAGATGTATTTTCTCTTCATAACTGATCTATAAAAAAGAATGATTAATAATTCAACATTATCGCTTACCTTAGCCTTATTATTTAAAGTAAATAATGGCAGAAACAGTAGTTGAAAAAAAGCAATTTAGAAAAAAACCCAATTGGTTGAGAGTTAAACTACCTACTGGCGAAAACTTTAAAAAAGTACGCCGTTTAGTAGATGAGCATAAATTACATACCATTTGCGAAAGTGGCAGTTGCCCCAATATGGGTGAATGTTGGGGGGCAGGTACGGCTACTTTTATGATTTTGGGTAATGTATGCACCCGGTCTTGCTCTTTTTGCGCGGTACAAACCGGCAGACCAACCGAGTTAGATACCGAAGAGCCAAAACGTGTAGCTGAAGCCATTAAATTGATGGACGTAAAACATGCCGTAATCACCTCAGTAAACCGCGATGAATTGAAAGACCGCGGCGCTCAGATTTGGTATGAAACCGTTCGAGCAATTAAAACCACAAGCCCTAAAGTAACTATTGAAACCTTGATACCCGATGTAAAAGCAAATTGGGAGGCTTTAGAATTAATGATTAGTGCCGGACAAGAAGTAGTTTCACACAATATGGAAACTGTTGAACGTTTGTATCGCTTAGTTCGTCCACAAGCAAAATATGCCCGTAGTTTAGAACAAATACAACACACCAAAAATTATGGAAAGCGCACTAAAAGTGGCATTATGGTTGGCGTTGGGGAAACACAAGAAGAAGTATTTCAAATTATGGATGACTTGGTAGCGCATGGTTGCGACATATTAACTATCGGGCAATATTTACAACCAACAAAAATGCATTTGGCAGTAGCTGAATTTATTGAACCCAAAATTTTTGACCTATACAAAACCGTTGGTTTAGAAAAAGGCTTGAAATATGTAGAAAGCGGACCTTTAGTTCGTTCATCTTACCATGCAGAAAGGCACGTATTCTAATAATTTTAAGAATTATAAAGTTGAATTAAATTAATGACGATAGGCTTATACGGCAGAGTGTTGCACGAAGCACATACCGATTTTGTTCAGCAACTGATTAACTTGCTTTATGAAAAAGAAATTGATTTTGCAGTACACCAACTTTTCTATCCAATTATTAAAGAAAAAATTATTTTTAAAAACGAGCCTAAGCTATTTCAATATGAACCCAACATTGCGCAACATATTGATTATTTACTAACGCTTGGTGGAGACGGTACTTTGTTAGATAGTGTTAACATAGTGCGTAACAGCCGGGTTAAAGTAATGGGTATAAATATGGGGCGGCTTGGTTTTTTAGCTACGGTAAACAAAGCTGATATTGAAACCGCCCTTAACGCCTTGCAGCAAAAAACATATGTAATTGACGAGCGGGCTTTGCTACAAGTATCGTTAGCAAAACCTTTGTTTGGCGAATTAATTTACGGCTTAAACGAGTTTACTATTTATAAAAAAGATTCTTCCTCAATGATTACGGTACACGCTTTTATTAATGGAGAGTTTTTAAATTCGTATTGGGCAGATGGGGTAATAGTGGCTACGCCAACTGGTTCAACCGGTTACTCACTAAGTTGTGGTGGTCCGGTTATTCAGCCCAATAGCAAAACTTTAGTTATTACGCCCATTGCTCCACACAATTTAAATGTACGCCCTATTGTGGTTGATGAAAGTGTAGAGATTTCCTTTGATGCAGAAGGGCGGAACGATCAGTTTATCGCCACCTTAGATTCGCGACATACCACTATTAATGTTGATGATATACCCAAAGTAAATAAAGCAGACTTTAAACTGCAACTGATCCGTTTACCGGATAGTAGCTTTTTGCATTCGTTGAGAAGTAAGTTGATGTGGGGAGTAGATAAAAGAAATTAAGAGCCGTTATTACAATGAATTTTTCAGATAACAATAAACGATGCTGATTAATTTATTTTGCTATATGGAAGTGTAATTTTTTCTATATAGCAGCCGCCATTGGAGACTTAGCTAAAGTTACATTTGTCAAAATGGTTGAAAATAGTATTACCGGTCAATTACCTGATGTTATTGGAAATTTGGAAAATCCTAAAATATTAACTCTTGCAGATAATAAAATGAATGTCCCCATTCTTTGCATCTATAAGTAATGCGGAGAAAATAAATCTACTTTTTATGTCAAAGTCATTTTTTGATAGACGAGGCGAAAAACATAGTCATAGTGGGGAACTAAGACGAGTATTTTTAAAGAAGTAGTTCGGAAAATCTCAAAGGTAAAAATGGACAGTTATTTTTGAATTATCAACAAGTTTATTCAAACAATAAAGTAATTTAGTCCTCTGCACTAATTTTTTTTTGAAGCGAAACTTTGCAGCATGATAAAAACGGTGGTCCCGCTTTCCGCTCAAATGCCATTTGCCTGCGCTGCAAAAGCCACTCAAAATGGCATAACCGCTGCAATCGGGGCTAGTTTAAAAACGTCAGTACTTCGTAGAAAGAAAAAAAAGGGTGACAATCCAAAACAATACAGTATCAACCACTTTGATAAACTTATCTACTTATCTCCCCAAATGAACCATCAATACCGAAATGTCTGCAGCGGAAACCCCACTTATCCGGCTAGCTTGCCCCAAGCTTAGCGGTTTAATCTTTTTCAGTTTTTCTCTGCCTTCGGCAGAAAGCGACACAATTTGATTATAGTCGTAATGCTCATTTAATTTAATGTTTTCTAATCGATGCATCTTTTCGGCGTTTTCTTTTTCCCGAACAATATAGCCTTCGTACTTCATTTGAATAGCCGCTTGTTGCAACACTTCGGTATCGTAACCGGCAAGGGCTTCTTGTATAAAATCAATCTTAGTCAACAAATCAAAATCTACATTAGGGCGTAAAAAAATCGTTTTTAATTTCACTTTTTGGTTGATGAGAGAAGAATTTACGGACGTTAACAAAGGATTAACCTGATCGGGAGAAACACTGGTTTTGCTTAACCATTTTTCAATAGCTTGGGTTTGTTGCTTTTTCTCATGTACTTTTTGCAAACGGTTTTCGTCAGCAAGCCCGAGTTGGTTACCAATATGAGTTAGGCGGATATCGGCATTATCTTGTCGCAATAAAATACGATATTCCGCCCTCGAAGTAAACATCCGGTAAGGCTCATCCGTTCCTTTATTAATCAAATCATCAATCAGTACTCCAATATAAGCTTCGTCTCTTTTTAAAATTAAAGGGGCTAACTCGTTTATGTTTTGATGTGCATTTATACCAGCCATTAAGCCCTGGCAAGCCGCTTCTTCATAGCCGGTGGTTCCATTAATTTGTCCGGCAAAAAACAGGTTGTGAATCAACTTGGTTTCTAAATTGTGTTTTAATTGTATAGGTGGAAAGTAATCATACTCAATTGCATAACCTGGTCTAAACATTCTGCAATTTTCAAAGCCGGGCACGTGTTGCAAGGCTTTATATTGAACTTCTTCTGGTAAAGAAGAAGAAAAACCATTCACATAAATTTCGATGGTATGCCAACCTTCGGGCTCCACAAACAATTGGTGGCGTTCGCGCTCGGCAAAGCGGTTAATTTTATCTTCAATAGAAGGGCAGTAGCGTGGACCAATACCTTGAATTCGTCCGGCAAACATAGGCGATTTTTCAAAACCGGTTTTTAAAATATCGTGAACTTTTGGATTGGTATAAGTAATGTGGCAAGGACGTTGCCCGGTGGGCTTTTGGGTATCAGTAAATGAAAATCCTTCAGGACATTCTTCTCCGGCTTGTTCTTCCATTAAGCTGTAATTTAAACTGCGCCCATCTATGCGTGGTGGGGTGCCGGTTTTCATACGCCCATGTTCAAAACCCAATTCAATCAGTTGAGCGGTAATACCGGTTGCCGACTTTTCCCCCATTCTGCCACCACCAAAATTCTTTTCGCCTACGTGAATTTTTCCATTTAAAAAAGTACCATTGGTTAGCACGACTGCTTTGCAGTTAATCTCAACTCCTAAGCCGGTTTTTACGCCTACTATTTGATCTCCTTTTATTAACAAGCCGGTCACCATATCTTGCCAAAAATCAAGATTGGGCGTTTGTTCTAACATTAATCGCCATTTTTCGGCAAAGCGCATACGGTCACTCTGGCAACGCGGCGACCACATGGCGGGTCCTTTACTGCGGTTGAGCATCCGAAATTGAATCATGGTTTCATCGGATACAATACCGCTGTAGCCGCCTAAGGCATCTATCTCTCGAACAATTTGTCCTTTGGCAACACCGCCCATTGCCGGGTTGCAACTCATTTTAGCAATTACCTCCATATTCATGGTAATCAATAAGGTTTTTGAGCCAAGGTTAGCGGCTGCTGCTGCCGCTTCACTACCGGCGTGCCCACCGCCTACTATAATTATATCGTATGTTGGAAACATGATTGGGCGCAAAGATACGATATGTAGGTGGTTTTTAATTTCGAATGATCATAAACAATTCACTTTCTAACAGCGGTAAGTTGCAATCAAAATTTTCAGGAGAACCTAGTGAATTTTTATGTAAATCAATTTCAGTTTTTAATGAAAAACATCTATAAATATCAATTTAAATAGCTTATTTTGTAAACGATTTACATATATTGATATGATCATCAACTTTAGTGTTCAAAATTTTGGTTCAATAAAAGATAAGCAGACCTTATCTTTTGAAGCAGATAAATCAACTCATTTAGAAGATATTTATGTTATTAAAACAGAAACTGGCCATCGCTTGTTAAAATTGGGTTTGATATATGGGGCGAATGCTTCAGGGAAGACGACTGTTTTGCATGTATTACATTTTTTGATTACAATTGTATTATTTCCTAAAGAAAAAAAGACTGATGAGTTAGATTTTAATCCTTTTCTTTTTGATGAAAATACTCCAAATTCAAACAGTTACATCTCTATTGAATTCATCCAAAACGGCATTAGATATTATTATGAAATTGTCTTTTTTAAGAAAGCTATTGTAAATGAGTCTTTAATTAAATATGATCCTAAAAAGACAATTATTTTTAATAGAAAGTCGGATATAAAAAATCAATTTACTGAAATAAAGTTCGGGGATAAACTAAAAATTGATAAGACCTTTAAAAAGACATTGGAATCTAATACATTATGGAATAATACGGTTTTCGGAGGATTTTTAAAAACAAATATTGATTTAGGAGAATTAAAAGAAGTGATTGATTGGTTTGCTAATTTGCCTTATAGTATTGAGCATCAATTACTTTTTAATAATCAAGATTATTTTCAGTATCTAAAGGATGCAGTAGAAGATAAGGACAGCAAAAATTTTATGCTGAGCATTTTACAAAAAGCGGATTTCAATATTTCTAATTTGTATAACGTACCTTTAGAAAAAAACCTTCAATTAATTAATCACACAAAAAAAATCGATAAAAAAATACTTGAAGAACATTATCACATCGAATTTGAACATAAAGTAGGAAACAAAAAATTTACCCTTCCTTCAGAATTACAGTCGAACGGTACGCTAAGAGTTCTTGATTTATCATTCTATTTATGGTTATTAGTTAGCACTCCACAATATAGCTTATTACTAATTGATGAATTAGAATTAGCACTTCATCCGGATTTATATCTACATATATTAACGACCTTTTTGATGAACTCCAATAATTCTCAAATACTTGCTACAACCCATAATCGTGAAATCTTAAATAACAAAGACATTTTTAGAGACGATGCTATTTGGATAACTGATAAAAACAACCCAGACTGCGCTACCGAATTATATTCATTAGCTGATTTTGATTCTTCAGTTATAAGGGATACCACCAACCGCTTAAATGCTTACAAAAGTGGCAAATTAGGTGGAGTACCTAATTTAGGAGATTACTATATTGATCTGTAGAAATGAGTAGGCGAAGAAAAAAGCTGCGAAAGAGTAAACCCGTTTATGCAATTGTGGTTGAAGGCAAAACCGAATTTTGGTATTTGCAAATGTTGAAGCGTAACGAACGAAATTTAAACATTAATATTGAACCGAAACTACCTGTGAAGAAAAAACTGGAAGATCAATTTAAGATGGCAAAAGTGCTTGCTGAAGATTATACCAAAGTTTTCTGGATCATCGATTTAGATGTTGTGTTGAGTGAAACTAAAAAATCAAAAAAGGGTGCTGAAACATCACTTCAGAAATTGATAAAGTATGAAATTGAAGTTCAGAAAAATGAAGAATTGAAGAAGAAGATGGTGTTCATCATAAATAACCCCTGTTTGGAGTTTTGGTTTCTATTGCATTTTGAACAAACCAACAAATTATTTCAAAAATGTGAACCAGTTGAAAAACTTTTGAACACCAAAAAATATTTATCTGGTTATGAGAAAACTCGGCAATTCTATGTCAAGCGAAACAATGATATTTATTCAAAACTAAAGCCGCACGTAAATACTGCTCTAAAACATGCTACTGCTATCAAAAAATTTAGTTTTGAAAACCCCAATAGTGGCACTTCACAAATGCCCTTGTTTTTTAAAACCATTTTTACGTCCTAAATTTATAACTCCTGTTCTTAATTCTCAAAAACGAGGTTACAACTCACTTCTTCATAAAAGAAATAATCACAAATTTATTTTCAAGACCTGACAGTTTTTGGAAATCTATCAGGTCTTGGAGAGTTGCCGATCTTTGATCAATCAATAAAATGACTTCCGTTCAGCTTCTCCATTAAAACCATCAACCTCGCTTAAACTTCTTTTTCTTCTTCCGGTCATTTTTATCTGTTGCTTTTGGAAAGGACAACTGCCCACTACTGTAAAGGCTTCCAAATGTTTTGGCTCCTGAATAGACTTGAGAAATCGCACTAATCACTTGCTTTTCGCTTAGTTCTTTTAGTGGATGAATAAATACTGACCATAAAGTTCCTTCTGAAACGGCATATTTTGAATCTAACACGGTATGAAAATTGGCTTCCATACATTTTAATAGTTGATCTTCGGTAAGCTTGGTCAATTCTTCTATGGGTGAAATAATTCTCATACGGTTATGGGTAACATCAGTAAGGCAAATAAAGGGTGTAGAATCGATAACAAATTGCCAATTGCCGTTTTGTCCTTCAACTTGCCCACTTAATTTATTAATAATGTCACCAAGCTTTTCATTGGTCATTTTATCATTTTGTGCGCAAGATACCATTACTTGCAACATCACTAAAATAACAGCAAATGTGTTTTTAAAAATAGTCATATTAATTTTTTAGTTTAATGAATTTTTTAATGTGGTATTGGAAATGAAATATCCAACCCTCAGATTATCATAAAGATAATTAAGGATTGGCAAGTAGATGTTTTAAATGAAATGCAAATTTGTGTAAAGCTTAATTGTTATACATCTTAAACAAATCGGCATATTGATTTTCACCGCGCGCTCCTTTTTCTAAAGGAGCATCTAAATCAACAGTAGCAGAATCGGAGTTGCCTTGCATTACTAACAAATCTTTATCATCACCTAAAATCATGCTTACCCCTTCTTTCTCCCATTTTTCTAACATTTTTAAACCTTCTTCTTCAAAAACGCCATTTTGTAAATCTACCGAATCCATAAAGTTGCTGGAGATTTCCATAAAGCGTTCCATCTCTCCTACTTTGGCACCTACATCATCAGCAATATGCTCCATTGCCTGGTCAAACATTTCCTTTTTGTTGCCCTTGCCTCTTATAATATTCATAGCCGATTTCATGGCACTGGTACTGGCATTAATAGCATCCCGTTCTTGCTTTTTTACTTCAACCTGGTCTTCTACATCTTCAATTAAAATCTCCGAATTCTCAAACATCTTCACCAATACGCGGTACATAATTTCCATCTTCTTATACAAGTCTTCTAACTTTAAATTAGATTCTTGCATACGCCCGGCTTTACGACTTTTTAAAATCATAATATTGCGTTTGTCTTGTTTTTTAGCTTCATTTGCCATTGCCAAATTCGAGTTGATGGTTTGTCTGTTTTGCGTAATAATGGTTTTTAACTTGCGCATTTGCCCACGTAAGTTGGCAATTTGCTTGTCCATTTTACGCAAGTTGCTTTTCAAATCATCTACATACGAACGTAAAACCCCAATCGGGTCTATCTGAATAAAAATACCCGTTATAGTTCGCATAATGGATTTATAAATGTAAAACATTAAGTTGCGAAACTTGGGGTCTAAAATGATATAGATTAAACCGGCAAGCACGCTCAATAATACCACTAAGCCAATGGCGCTGGCGGTTAAGGCTATTAAGGTTGAAAGGTTTGAAAAAATTAACCAGCCTAAGCCTGCCAAGCCCGCTGCCCCTACAACGGCACCTAACTTACCTTCGGGGCGCTGCCAAAATGTTTTTGGTTTAAATTGTTCTGCCATGCTATTTTAAATATTTTTTCATTTTAACAATATCACTTTCAAATTGTTGTCTCAAATTTAAAAATGATTTTTCAAAATTTGCTTTTGTTTGTGCTATTTTATTTGAAGATAGTTCAATATCGTGCTTTAGTTTTTGTTGTTTTTCATTTAGAGTCACAATTTCTTTTTCCAACAGTTCTATTTGCTTTTTCTTTTGGGCTAATTGCTCTTCTACCAACAGGCTTTGTTCTTTTCGCTTCACCACCATTTCATTGTTTTGTTTCGAAACGGCTTCGCCAAAATTATGCATTTCTTTATCCATAATTTTAACATAGTATTGTGCCGTTTCCACCAAACGATCTAAGGTTACCCCCATAGTAGAAGCCGTGGCAAATGCCGATTGATACATCAACTCTTCCGACATCGACATTTTTTTCATTGACTGCAACGATTTTTTATACTCCAAATAATCAAAACCATCTAAGTTGTTTTTTTCAACCGCTGTCAATAAGGTTTCTACAATTTTAGTGTCTGCTTTGCCCTCTACATTTACTGTACCCAATGTAGGCTTTGGAGAAGGCGCGTTGGAAACAGGAACAGATTTATCAACTTGCTTTTCTGGTTTTTTTCCTTCTTCAACTTCGGCTTCGTCTTGCTCAATAAATAGCGATTTTAATTTTTTTAATGTACTCACGTTTGTCTGTTTATATATAATGCACAAATGGGTATAATAAGTTCATCATTGGTTATTTAATTATATAATTTTATATTTTTAATAGCGTTTAACATTCATTATTCGTTAATCGATATTCATTATTCCTTAAATAAGCATTCAAAAAATATCGGATATCGAACACCAATTTTTGAATGCCGAATTTTTCCACTTGCAAAATAACACTTAGCGACTAAACAACCCATTGCACATGAATGCTATTGGCTCGGCTAAGGTAGCAAGCCGCTGCCCGCGTAATTGCTAAAAATACAACTTTTTTTTAAACGCTACTTAGTAGAAATAAATAAAAGAGCGAACTTAACCTATATGACAAAATAATTTTTGATGAGCATAGCCAAAGGCGCAAGGCAAACTGTGCTTTGCAGAGACGGTTGAAACTACCTAATTCAACAGCTCATTCATAATAAGTAAAACGAAGCAATTTGTAGGTGAATACGTAAGAATTCTGTGTTTTTTGATTGTATAATAATATGCTATAAATTACATAAAATCACTAAAAATAAGGAGACCAAGAAGCAATTGAACAATTTTTAAATATAATGTTGCCCATAATAGTCTATTTTGAAAGAATAAGAAATTGCGTGAATTTGCCCCATTAATTTGTATTTTGGCACTTAAATTGCCTCTATTCAAGTATTTATATCAAAATTCTTTAAAAATGAATAATTTATTTAGTAAGCTATTAACACTCATTATGGCTTTCTGTGTAGTTTTTTTGGTGGCTTGCCAAAAAGACCTTCCTCAAACCTTAGAAGAGGATGCACAATTAATTAAAGAGCGCTTTGATAAAGGGGTAGACGACGACGATGAAGATTTTGGCGATGATGACGACGAAGGAGAAGATGATATGGATGATGATGACGATGACAAAGGAAAGGATAAAGATGATGACGATGAGGAAGAAAGTGAAGAAGAAGAGGATGATGATGAAAGTGAAGAAGAGGAAGAGGATGATGATGAAGATTACGGCGATGATGATGATGAAGGCGAAGAAGAGGAAGATAATGATGATGATGACGACTCAGAAGAAGACAATGACGATGATGACGATTCAGAAGAAGATGATGAAGAAGAGGAAAGTGAAGAAGAGGACGATGATGACGATGAAGATTATGGCGATGACGATGATGAAGGTGAAGAAGAAGACAATGATGACGACGACGATGCTGAAGAAGACGATGATGATGAGGAAGGAGGAGAATAAGTTTTTAACTTGAGCCTAAACTCGAATACTTATTTATAAAACAATATTATTTTTTAATTGGCTTATCACAAGATGGTGATAAGCCAATTTTTCATTTTACAATTTAATTATAACAAATGAGTTATTTTAACAATATATTGATTGCGATTTTTCTGTTAATAAGCATCCAAACAGTAGATGCCCAAAACTTTGATTTTTTATGGCACTTAAGAGGAATGGGGGTGAGCCCCGGAGCCATGATTGATAATGTAGTGGGCGATGGTATTACTGTTAGAGATAGCCTTAATGCCACTACAGATGGTTTTCAGGCATTGAACGTGGGCGACGACGGCATGTATGTTTCCTCTGCCGGCGATGACAGCTATGCTTCTGCCGATCCTTCGGGCGATGCCTTTTTCTCAGTTCGCTCTGGCGATGATGGTTTTGTAGCCTTAGATTCGCGGGGAGATGGAATTTTTATTACCAACTCAACCGGTAGAGCCGGTTACTTTGGGGGTAATGTTGAAGTAACCGGTACCCTTACTAAAGCTGCCGGCACTTTTAAAATCGATCATCCATTAGACCCTGAAAATAAAACCTTAAGCCATTCTTTTGTTGAATCGCCCGATATGATGAACATTTATAACGGCAATGTCGTATTAAATAAAAATGGGCAAGCCATTGTTGCTTTACCTGATTGGTTTACAGCACTCAACAAAGATTATCGATATCAACTAACGTGTATTGGTGGTTTTGCTCAGGTGTACATTGCCGAAAAAATTAACAATAACCAATTTAAAATTGCTGGAGGAACCAACAATTTAGAAGTTAGTTGGATGATTACTGGTATCAGAAATGATGCGTATGCACAAAAATTTAGAACACCGGTTGAAGAAGAAAAACCAGCAGCACAAAAAGGTTATTATTTACAACCCGAAGCCATTGAAGCCGCCTACGAAAAAAGTATGGAATATTTGAAGCGCGACAATAAAATTCAGGCAGAAAAGAAACAACACCAAATAAAGCGATAACTTTAAAGTTTAAATTTCATTGAAATTTTAGAATCATAGCAATTGAACACGTTACAAAACATATTGTTTAAAGACAAAGATTCCTCGTCTTTGTCTTTTTTTCGTATCGCCTTTGGTTGCATAATGACTTGGGAGGTCTGCCGATATTTTTATTACGGCTGGATAGAACGCTATTGGATTGAACCAGAATTCTACTTTAGCTACGGTTATTTTCATTGGGTTTCTCCTTGGCCTGATAACTTTATGTACATCCATTTTTTTGCCTTAGGGGTATTGGCAATCTTCATTGCTTTGGGTTTGTTTTACCGGGCAAGCACTATACTTTTCTTTTTGGGTTTTACTTATGTTTTTTTGTTAGATAAATCCAATTATCTCAATCATTTTTACTTAATCTCCCTCCTAAGTTTTATTTTAATTTGGTTACCTGCCCACGCTAAATATTCTTTGGATGCCAAATTATTTAAAGGGGTCGCTTCCGAAACCGTTCCCTATTGGGCAATTTTGGTTTTGCAACTACAAATTGGAGTAGCTTATTTTTACAGTGGTGTAGCAAAACTCAATGCCGATTGGCTTAAAGGCGAACCCATGCGCGATTGGTTATTAGATGTAACAGATATTCCATTAATCGGTCAATTTTTCACACTGTCCGTTGCAGCCTACTTTTTTTCTTACGGTGGTTTATTGTTAGATCTGTTAATCGTTCCTTTTTTATTTTGGAAGAAAACCAGAATGTCAGCCTTTATTGTTATTTGCACGTTTCATTTTCTTAATGCCAATTTATTTAAGATCGGTATTTTTCCATGGTTTATGATGGCTGCTACCACTATTTTTTTTAACCCCAATTGGGTAAGGCGTGTTTTAAGTTGGTTTCAAACAACAGACCATAACATAACAGCAACTACTACCTTGGCTTTTTCCACAACATATAAAAACATTCTTACCTATGGCTTTGTGGTGTATTTTCTCATTCAATGTATGTATCCATTGCGCCATTATGCTATACCCGGTAATGCCAATTGGACAGAAGAAGGCCATCGCTATGCTTGGCATATGAAGCTGCGGCAAAAATCTGCTAAAGCAAGGTTTAGCATAGTAAATAACGAAACCAAAAAAGTCACCAAAATAGATCCACGTAAAAAACTCTCTAAACGGCAATACCGGAAAATGAGTACACGACCCGATATGATTTTACAATACGCGCACCACTTAGCCAAAACATATAACCGCAAAGGCAACAAAGATCTCTCTGTTTATGCTGATGTAAAAGCCAGCTTAAATGGACGCGAAAAGCAAGTACTCATCGATCCCGACGTAGACTTATCGAAGCAGCGGTATAATGTGTTTAATAATAATTGGATTGTGCCTTTAACTACGCCTTTGGTTGTTAAGGAATACAAAAGAGAATAAGTACTTCAGTTCAGGTAAACTACTCTCGGTGAGACTAATAATATTGTCAAGCATAGAATACGTTCAATTAAATTTGACAATCCAACATATTTTATACAGCCATTTTAGGGATAAGCAATCCTAATTTATATTCAAAAAAAAATCGGTTAATTTTGGTAAAAGATTTTAAACGATTGATCAGTCTTGAAGTACGTAATTAGTGAAATTGCCAAAAATTGATCTCCCCCAAGTTTGGTATTACAGCCAAAGCAAATGGAACATTCAACAATGCTGATAAATTGGTAAATTAATTTTATGAACCCTTCGACTTTCTAACCCGAAAACCTAATTCCGGAAATCAAACATTAAGTTAAGCTTACAACTATTTCCGATACCGATGCGAAAAACCTTACATCTTATAAATCATTGATAAGAATAAACATATTTATTTTATTAGAACATTATATGCTGAAATGTATTTCTGGAATAAATTTTACGCGTATTAAATTAGGGATAGTTGTCTTTCTTTTAGTTTGTAAAGAATTAGTTTTTGAAAAATGTCAATACCATTTTTTTGAATCCATATTTATGGAAGTATAATTAACAAATGCAATCTAAAAACACCTCTACAAATATAACATTTATTTAAAACTTTAATACATATTCATTTTCAAAACCAGCTTGCCTGTTAATTTCTTATGTTTTTTATGATATATCTGCTTAACTTTGCTTGTAAATTGATTTCAAATTCGATTAAACATGATAAACTTACAAGGAACACAGATTTGCTTGCGCGATTGGCAGTTAGAAGATTTACCCAAGTATCGAAAATGGTTAATTGGCAATCATCTTTGGAAAAAATTTGATGGACCTTATTATCCTAAAATGGATGAAGCTCAAACGGATGTATATCTTGCAAAGAAAGAAAAACGAATTAAAGAAAATGATTGGAACACCCCGAGAAGAGAAGTGGTGATTGTGGACAAAACAAGCAAAGATTTTATTGGGATAGTAAGCCGCTATTGGACAAGCAAAGAAACTAATTGGCTTTGCATCGGGATAATAATTTACAACGAAGCATTTTGGAGCAAAGGTATTGGTTACGAAGCTTATGGTTTATGGTGTCAATATTTGTTTGATCAGATGCCCGAATTGGTTCGGTTGGATATGCGCAGTTGGTCGGGTAATAAAGGCTTAATGAAATTAGCTGAAAAACTCGGTTTTCAATTAGAAGCCACTTTTAGAAAAGCACGTATTGTAGATGGAAAATATTATGATGGTGTGGGTTATGGCATGTTGCGTGAAGAGTGGGCAGCCTTATATCCAGCAGGTTTTGAACAGCATCTAACAAAAATTTAGACTGCATGAGTGAAGGGCACAACAAAAGCTTTAAAGGCATTGTAGAAGATTCTGCCGGAGCGGTTTATGGTTTTCATGTAATGGTACCAAAAGCCGTTAGTGACTATTATTTAAAACAAGATATCAAACGCTTGGTTTGTACCATCAATCAACAATTTACCTGGCAAGGTGCCTTAATACCTAAAGGCGGCGGACAATATTATATATTGTTAAATGCGGAAATACGTAAAAAACAATTGCTACAATTAGGTTCAGAAATCACCATTGATTTAAAACCTGACACTAGTAAATATGGTATGCCCATGCCCGAAGAAATGCAAGAGCTCTTGCATCAAGACCCGGAGGGCGATAAACTGTTTCATCAATTAACCTTGGGTAAACAACGTAGCTTGTTGCATTTAATTGGCAAACCGAAAAGCAGCCCAAAACGTTTAGAAAAAGCCCTAATTGTGCTCGATCATTTAAAAAAACAAGGCGGCAAACTCGATTATAAAATTCTAATGAATGTAGATATGAAACACAGTCGTTGGAAATTATGACAAATTATTTAACCACTACGGAAATTTGCAGGTTAGCGAAATGTTAGGCAAGGGTGTTTAAAATAGGTTTGGTTCAACAATCGAAATATCTAAACCAACAATGTCGCGGCAGGCTTCGGTTTGTTCATCTTTAACATAAAAAGGCGTAACGTAATGCCACAAATCGTTACCATAATGTTTTTCTTCTCCGGTATCTGCTTGAAACAAAAATTCACCAGGCTGTAGGGCATAGTCTAAAAGGGTAACCATGTCACCATTTGGCATTTTTTCAATCACCTGACTTTTTGCTCCTGAAATGTTTTTTCGATTAATCACTAAAGCTGAGACGATAAAATCAGCACCATCTTCATGCGCACCTTCCGGCGAGTTGTTGCCCGGTACAGCTTTGCGTGCTTTTACACTCATAAAATGAGCAGCAATTTTTAACTGTTTGATAGCAACGTGTGGCGTAACTTTTTGGGCATACAAAGCAATCTTACGTAAAAAATCATAAAACAACTCTTGCTCAACTAAATCGGTATCCGTTTCCTGAAAAACTCTGGGCAAGGATCGAATATCAGCCGCATCTAAACTTTGTTCAAAATTATCGGTTGGTATTCTTTTAATGTTGATAGCTTGTTGCAAGGTTAATTGAAAAGTACAGACTGATCGTCTTCTCCAAGGCTGTATGTTTTTTAGTTCGTTTATAGTTTTTTGGCTCAATTCAAAATGTTGGATAAAATTGTCTACTTGAGCATCATCTTGCAAATAATATTTTTTGAAGATGTCTTCTTTATCCACTTTAAGTTTTGCCGGTAGCACTTCCCATTGTTTGCGTTTAACGTCATAAAAATCCCAAGGCATGTGTTTAAAACAATTGGTGTAAAAATTTACAAACTTATCAGAATCAATATCCAAATCATTTAAAGACGCGCAATAAATTGGCGCATAAACTGGTAAGTTCGTCCACTTAGATATTTCTTTTTCAGTGATTGGTAATTTAAAATTGTTTTGCTGTTGTCGTTTATTTATTTTTTCCAACTCAAGAACATCATTTAAATCTTTTGATCTTCCACTGGCTTTTTTTGCCTTAATTAAATATGGATAACTAACATAAATTACTTCAATACCTTCAATTTTTTTAGTGACAGCGTTTTGAAACGTTTCCTCAAAATTTAAGCCCCTGCAAGCAGTTAACAATTCAATTTTATAAAACCCTCCTCCAAAAGAAAAGACATCATAAGTAGTTGTATTTAGAAAGTTAGCAGCCAATTCCATTTCGCCCATGGGCATACGATATTCAATATGTACTTTTGTTAATTTTTGATGATTTTCTAAGATTGGGTTTACAAATAAATCCATATCCCCCGTACTTCGTTGATAGCCGTGTAGGTTTACTGCCATACCACCAATCAATACGTATTCAACATTGTATTTATTGAGTAGTTGGATATAATCTAAAAAATCATTATTAAATATATTACTCATGCTTTGGTAAGATACACCTTGTTTTTTTTTAATCTTCTCTTTTTCTAGCACTATGAAAAACCCGTTTAAAACGCCACGTTTCAGGGTCAACCCCTTGATTGAGTAAATGAAAATATATGGGCCAACTTAACTTGACAATGTCTGGTTGATTGATCCATGCTTCTGTTTCAAATTTTTCGTGATCTTCAAATTTACCGGCAAAGCGTGGCTGTCTAATCAATTTTTTTTCCATCACATAAAGATAGTCATTCACAGTGAGATACTCAACTAATCTGAAATCCTATAAAAAAAGCCAGATCAAATGACCTGGCTTTATATTATTTAATTCGTTTGTTTATTATTGTTTTTTTACCCGAACGGTAGTGTTTCGTTGTATCCAACATTCTACTTTATACGGATCACCTTCGTTAACACTCGCCATAAATAACTGTCCTTTTTCAGGATAGTATTTATACATTTTATTCATTCGGTCTTGTGCATCTGCAGCCGATTTCGGATCTGCTTTCGCTTTAGCATAAGCATCAACAGCAGCCCAAATTGCACCGGCTCTTTCTACTTCGTTGGTTCCACAATCTTTATATGACTTGGCATACAAACCACCAATTAACAACCAAGGTGCGCCCCATCCGGGTTTTGCCTTTGCTGCATTTTCTGCGGCATTACGTGCATTTGAGTATTGTCCTTTTTTGAAATAAGTACTGGCTAAGGCATAATAAGTTCCGCTTAAAGATGGATCACCCGCTTCCGCTATACTAACGGCTTCTTTATAAAAACCAATAGCCTTGTCGTATTGTTCGGCTTTACGATAGTAATTACCTAACTTATATAATTTTGATGTAGAAGGATTAATCGCATTGTATTTTTGCAGCATAGTTAAATATTGCGGTACATCGGTACACTTCATTTTTTCTAACCTGCCATAAAAGTTTTGAATGATTTTTTCATCATCTGGTGATTCCGCTAATTGTGCTTCATAATGGGTAATTGCTTCCTGGCAATTAGCAAATTCTAAACCTTTTTTTACCGTTTCGGTACGTGTAGTTTTAATAACTTGTGCTTTTAATGGCGAGTTTAACGCTTCCAAAGTTTCTGTATATTTTTCAACCTGATTACCGGCATCAATATTATGCTGGGCAATCTTCTTCATATTTTCGATCATTGGCATCACGGCTTCTTCTGTAGTGATCTCATCTCTAATCTCTGCACGGTATTTATTTAATAAAGCCTTGATAACAGAATTACTAGTATTATTGCCCGACTTTTTCATCGCCTCTTCAAACAACTGATAAGCTTCAGCTTCTTTACCTTCCATGTTGGCTAAAATAAACTTACCTTTTGATTCAAGCACTCTGCCTTCTTCGCCGTGGCATTTTATGCGCTCTTTATATAAATCATACAATAAGTTCATGTATTTTTCTTTTTCAGCATCGCTGCTTGCATTTTCATAATAATGCTTATACATCACTTCACCATCAACAAATGGTTTTTTTCTAAAACCAGGAGCCATGTCCATCAATTTGGTCCAATTCTCCATAGCATCTTTATAATTTTCTTGCTTAAACGATTCGCGATATAATGAATAAGCGGCTAATACTTTGCTTTTCTCAGCTTCGTTGGTAAAAGTTTTACATAAACCGGTACTGGTTTCACTCCCTTTTACTGCTGGTGTTTCTACTTTTTCTTCTTGTGTACCTGTGGTTGTTACCTTGCTTGAGCTTCCGCAACCCCAAAAAATAAGAGCAGCTAAGGCAATACTTAACAATCTAAATTTCATTTTTTATTTGATTTTGATAAAATATTCTATAATTAACGATGTGTTGTTTAGACTATATAGGCGGTGCGAAAGTAAGCCTTTCGAGTGTCATTTTTTGTTAATATTAGACATTATTGATCATTCATGATACATAATTCTTCAATCATAAATAGCAAAACTACTGATTATCATAATGTTAAGGGCTTAATCATTTAAAATTAGTCTGTAATAATTTTTTACTCATATCTGCGCTGTACAAACCAATTTCCATCATTAAAGGTAAAACCAAAATTTGCTTTAAAATAGGTTTCTCTCACATTGCTATCTAAAGTATTGCCTCTGCTACCAATGTTTAAAGAAACATTCATATTGGCTAATCGTTTAAATTTCAGATTATTGTATAACGGCAATCCGAAGCCAAGTGTTAATCCAAAATCTGGTAAAACGATTTCATTTATTTTAATATGGTTTGAATAATAATATCCACCAACATAATAATTTAATACACTAAATCGATTAGTTAACACGGCATTAGACCGAACAGGCTTTACACTTACCCCTGCTGATAGGCGGTAAGCATCGGCTAAATTATTGAACCTTCCATCTTGATAAGTCGACCAGTTCATTCTTTCATAATTGGCTTCCACCTCCCAAATACCGGGTTTTTTATAGTTGATGCCTACGCCAAATTGCATAGGTAACACTACAGTTATATTTTCCCGGTCTAAAAATTCGCCAATAGTGTCAATTGGCCGGTTACCCAAAATAGACTCCAGCACATAATCACGCTTGGCATTGATATTGGTTTTGGCATTAAACGATGCCCCTATAGTTAATATCCGGCTAATTTCTTCTTTAACTACTTCGGGATCGGCACTAACGTTTTTAAACAAATACTTTGAATACTGAAAACCGGTTTTAAAACCAAAATCATTTAATTTTAAGGATTGCACTTCTCTAAGATCTAAACTGTTTTCAATAAAAGGTTTTTGGATGACAATGGTTTGATCGCGGTTGCCAAAATAGAAGTTGGAATGTACACCAAGTGCTAATCGATTGCTTTTGAAAAAGCCTTCTTTTTGTAAAGGTGTTGCAAAACCATTACCCCATTGAAATTGATAAAAACTACCATCTCCAATAAAATTAAAGACTTCTGTACCTAATGAATCGGGCAAGTTCGTGTTGGTTACAAACCGCAATAAATTATAAGACGTGCTCGCATAAGGCAACAAACTAATAGAAGAGCCCCACCATTTGGTAATTGGCAAACCAATCATCAAATATTCCATAGAGGCGTTAAAAGAATTATTAAGAAATGCCTCGTTAGAAGCAGATTGACTATTGCGTAACCAATGCGCATTGGCGAAAATACCCGTATGCAAAGTAGCAAAACGCAAATTACCTAAAGCCGCCGGATTAGCCGGATTGACATATTGAACAGCGGAGGAAGCAATACCTACTCCACCCATGGCTCTTTGTTTAGCCAACAAAGTGTTTTTTAAATCTCCAGGACCAAAAAATGAATACGGTGAATTTTCTTGCTCGGATTGAGCAAATAAAGCCGAAAATAAACATGTGAACAGAAGAGATAAAAAAGCTACCTTCTTAAGTTGTAGCATTGTACGTTAAAATTTTGTTTAAACCTATTAAAACTAAATAAGGCTCGGCAAATATCTTATTTTTGAGTTGTTTTTCAAAAAAAATGCAACCACCTCCGGTCAAATAAACTATTAAGTGCTCATAATTATTGCGGTATCGGTTAATTAGTCCATCAATTTCAGCAATAATACCATTTATTACTCCACTTAAAATAGAACTTTTGGTATTGATGCCAATTAAATCAACCTTGGTATAATCATAATCAATTAAAGGTAGTAGATGTGTAAAATGCGGTAAAGCTTTTAAACGCATCTCAATACCCGGCGCAATGCTTCCACCTAGATATTCACCTTGTTGACTAACCATATTAAAGGTAATACAAGTACCGGTATCGATAACCAATATAGGTGTCGCCTTTTTTTGAAGCGTGGTTGCTCCTATAGCACTGCACAATCTATCTTTCCCCAAAGTTTGTGGAGTTGCATACTTATTTTTAAGAGGTATGGATGTTTGATGAGTCAGTTTTAAAAAATTCGTCTTTTCAGTTAAAATCTGATCTATAATAGGTGAGTAGTTGCCTGAATTGACCAATATGGTATGAGTAATGTTTAATTCATTAATGTGTGCAGATAGTATTTGGGAAGTAATTGGTGTTTGATGATCGTAAACAAAAACATGTTGTAAAGTATGTTGTTTAAAAAAGCCAATTTTAGTTTTGGTGTTGCCAACGTCTATGGTAAGATTATGAAGCATATGCTAAGTTAATTATTGTTTAGTACACAATTCTATTAACACTTTTAATGAAGTTTCTACTCTTAATGATTCAATTTCCTCTTGCGTTAAATTATCAAGTAATTGCCTTTTCCCAGTTTTTTTTGCATTTAATGAAATCTTACTAGAGAATAGCGGGAAAATATCTTCAAATTTTGATCTCAGTTTCTTTGATTCAAGAAAGATCACTTCAATTTCAGGTTGAAATAGAAATATTTTCACTCTATGTTCTTTACCTAATCTTTTAAATATATATTCAATTTCCTCCTTTTTTTCTTCTGTTTTATTAGCGTTATTCGTATCGGAGTCAAGTACCAAAATAATACTTTTATTTAGCCTGATCGATAGACTTTTTGCTTTGGAAATAGCAGAACTGTAACCAGTAGACGTGACAAATTTTGTTTTATCTTTAATGATTGCCGGTAATACTTTTTTCAAAAGCTCAGAGTCAAATTTACCTTCAGTAATCATAAATTTTTCACTTACTTTTTCCATATTAAACTTCATCTAATGTTGTAATATTAAAATTGTGAACCCCATATTCGATTCTGTTTTCGAGTTTGTACAAGAAAAATTCTTTAATTCTTTCTTTTGTTAAACAATATACCACTTCTTCTCCGGTCCACAATAAAATTGTTTGAGTGCGTGACAAATTAGGTGCAACATACTCCAAAACTCTCCAAAACCCACCGGCGTCATCTCGGAAAATGTGGAGAGCAACGGAACATTTATCCAAGATCTCTCCCAAAGCTTTGTCCGACTAAGGTAAAAGACTTGGTGGATGTTTAGGCGAGATGCCGGATAATCTGCTCCGCAAGCTGAGATACTGGATCGAGTCCAGCACAAGTTTCCGGCATGACGTTTGTTTGGCTTACCTTTATTGAAAGTGTCGGGAGTGTCAATTAACTTGATAAACTTGTCAATACTTAATTAATTTATATTGTGATGCACCAGATATGTCACACACTCAAATTGTTTCATTACCTAAGTAATCAATTAAAGTGTTAAGTAATGCTTCATAAATAAATCTTCATTTCTGTTTTTACTATTTTTGATATACTCGTTGAAAAGTCTCGTCTTTAGCACTACTATGACTACGTTTTTCGCCTCGTTTATCAAAAAATGACTTTGACACAAAAAGTAGATTTATTTTCTTCGAATTGCTAAAGGAAATCAGATTCGTTGAAATGGATAATTACAACAGGCTATAAATAAAAAAAGATGGCACAACAAAAGTTGCGCCACCTTATTACTAAAAAACACCCAAATTCTATTTAAAATGCTTTCTAAAACTTGCTTAGTTTTTGAAAGCGTTGTTATGACACAAAGATACGATTAAGTCACAAATTATGCGAACTTTTTTTAAATTTTTTTTCAAAAAAAATTAATTCGCAAAATTTCAAGTTAAAAAACTTATAAAGACTAAAAGAACTTTGCTAACAATTGTATTTATGTAACAATCGATGATGCAAATCTATACATTTTATTGTTCTGATGCAAAAAAAACTTAAAAAATGTGGATAAAAAGAGGAAAACAGTCGCAAAAAGTACGAATTAGCCTAAAAAATCAATATTTTTCTTCTACTCCTAAGCCAAAAAGTGCAAAATCATATTTTACCGGATCGTGCTTATCAAATTGCCGAAGTGCTTCAGTTAGTTCAATGGTGGTTAACCAATCTCGCTGTTTACGTTGTATTAAATTCAATTTTCGGGCAACTCTTTCCACATGTACATCTAAAGGACATAATAATTGGCTCATTTTAATGGATTGCCATAAACCAAAATCTACGCCTTTGTTATCATTTCGCACCATCCATCTTAAAAACATGCATATTCGTTTACAGGTTGATTTGCGCAAAGGGTTAGCCACGTGCTTTGTGGTACGATGAGGTGCATTGTCTAAACTAAAAAATTGTTGATGGAAATGAATGAGCCCTTCCCCAATATGTTCGTCATTTGTATTAATGGCTTTGCTAAAAGCATGTTCTAAGCTCTCATGCTGTTGATAATAGTGTTTAAAAAAAGAGATAAAGTATAAAGTATCGGTTAAATTAAAAGTGCGATGTTTAAAGTTTTTAAACCGTTTCAAATCTGCGTCTTGATGGTTCAACACAAAATCGTGTGGCGTATGATCCATTAAGCTGCTTAATTCAGTACATTTATTAATAATGGTTGTGCGGTTTCCCCAAGATAACATCGCCGTCCAAAATGCCATAATTTCAATATCTTGTAATTTACTAAAGCGATGCGGAATTTGAATAGGATCGTTTTTAATAAAACCAGGAGTATTGTACAGTTTTACTTTACTATTTAAAAATTGTTTAAGTTGTTGTTGATTGGTCAAGGTATATAAATAAGATTCTCTTTTTATGAAAATAAACGTTGTCGCTTCGTGGAGACCTCAATCCCGATTTCTGTTCCAATCTTTTGTTTCAAGGTCGCAAAAATTGTGACATCCTACAGAAAATCAACTACAACTGGGTTTTGTTAAAATTGTTAGGAGCTCGAAGTTGTTTTTTCATTTCATTGTATCAACTTTCTTTGTCTTTCTTCAAAATCTTTTCAAACTGCCGGATAATATCTTCGGCATCTTTGCTGTATTTGTTTAACAAAGCTTTTACATCCGGATCGTTTTTGATCTTATCAATTTGTTGTTTGATTGCCTGATCATCTTTCATTTTTTCAGATTTTTTCCTCAGTTTATTGATAATACCATCCACTTCCTTGTCTTCTTTTAAATGCTTAAACTTTTCTGCCCAAAAATTTTCGTTTAAGCCTTTATCAGGATTTTGAGTGAGTTGATCGATGATGTCACCCAAATTTTTACCACTAAATAAATTATCTAAAGTTTCTTTAACTGCTTTATTTTGAAGTAAACCATCGGCATCTTTCGCCAAGCCATCTATTTCATCTTTTAATTCGCTATTTTCAGAAATTTCCTGCAATTTGCTTTTCCAGAAACCTGCATCTTCTTTTACGCCTTTACTTTTACCGGCAATTTGGTCAATCAAATTCTTAACTTCATCTATACTTTCATCGTTTAACAGTTCTTTCGCTTTTGCACTAAATTTATCTACTAGTTGCTTGGTTTGTTCTGCTGCATCATCAATATTGTTGGCAGATTGATCTTCTTCGAAAACGCAAGAAGTAAAAACAAGTAAAACACTCAACAATAATGCAATTAATGGGGTCTGTATTTGTTTTGAAATCATCATCTTATAACTTTAAATGTGCTTTTAAATTTTGTGCAACGAAGATATTCTTTAGTGAGAAATATTCAATTAAAAATATGCTGCTATTGCAAAACAACCAAATTTTATGTTGAAAAAAAATGATTACACTTTTTCTATCAACCGTATTATCTGGCTTTTATCTTAAACCGTGCTAATACTTTTTTCTGTTAGCAGTGCTTTCACACGCATCTTCAACCAATTTTTGCAGCCAATTTGTATAGTTTGTTCTAATGCTGCATTTAAATCTTCAATTGCTTGTTCAGCGGCAACGGCGTTTATGCTCAACCGGTATAGTTTTTTGGTAAAAAGAATAAATTGCCGGTAAGCTATGGTGTTAACCGGCGAAATAAAAGGTGGTCTTTTTGGGGCAAGGGCTACATCAAAGCGACTAAATTGTGCCTCTAAAAGTGTAAACTCTTTTAAATCATAATACAACATAATATATAAGCATTTCAAATCAAATTTATAAATGGCGTCCCCAAACTTTATAGTTGAAATCAATTCTCTGGCTTTGTGCGGTTTGTTTTGGTAAATCAACAGTTTTGCTTTACTGTAGGCAAAAACTTGTTCAGCATATTCTTCTGGTAGCAATTTGTTTTTATATTCATCAATAAGTTGTTCAACATAATCATACTTATCTAATTCCAAACCTATAGAAACCAAGTTTTTAAACAAAGAGCTAGATAACTTTCCATTGATCTGAATATAGTTTTTACCAATCATAATTTGGTAAAGATCAAATACTTGATGATCTAATTGTTGCTTACTGCCGGCTAAGTGCTTGTAATTATTATGCAAAATCATAAATAAGGCTGTTGCCATTTCATTATTTATGTTGAGATCTTTTTTTTGTAAAGCGGCATTTAATTTTTTGTAAGCACTTTTTTTATCGTTACCGGTTTGTATTTCGTAGGCATAGTAAAACAAATTAGTTAAAGGGTCTTTTTCGTTCTCCTTATCTTTTAAATAGGTTAAAACAGGTGCTGTTAAACCAAAATCATAGGTAGTTTTGGCAATATTTTGACGGTTGTGCATGAGTACGGTGAAGCACATTTTTTTAAGTAAAAAATCTTGATCAATAGCATCACTAACGGCTTGCAAATTAGAATCATTTACCCTGTTATCTTTGTATAATTTAATATAGCTGTCAAACAATTCTTCAATAAAAAAAAGCTGCTGATATTGATAAATGTCAGCCGGCTTTTCAGTTAACTGTTTTTTAATTTGGTTGTATTTGCTTTCAAAAAAGCTACCACCATCTCTATCTAAATAATCTTCTAAAACCAATTGATTGCATTTTGCAGAGTCGTTTTTTATGTGTTGAAAAGCTACAAAATATTCAAAGTGCTCTCTTAATTTTTGCAAGTCAAAATCGAATTTTCTTTTGTTGAATGCTCCATATATCTGTTGCATTAATTTTTTCTCACAATAGCCTTTTTTATCGATTTTAAAATCTTTTATGATTTGCTTAAACAGCTTCAATAAAGTACTATTCTTTTTATTAAAGAAAGGAGACTTTAAATAATCTTTAAACTTTGTGCACTCTTTTTGACTAAGAGATAGCAGCAGGCGAACAGACTTTGGATACGTGACCATTTTCAAATATACTCATAATATTCTATTTGATTTAAGCCACAAAATTATGCTTATCTAAATTGTTTAATTCTAAGCTTATAGTATAACCATATAATTTTTCAATTTATTGATTGTCAGAAACTTAAAAATTTTACTGCCTATTAAAACCTAAAATTTGATACTACTATTAAAATGTTTTTTGGCTGAAAAATGTAGTTGTAATATCAGATTTTGACCAATACTTTTGAGTTTTTACTAATAAAGGTGCCTTACCGAAAAGCCATAACAGAGTAGGTTATAACTAAAAAAATATTCAACAAATGATTTGTTCAAGAATTAATTTAAGAAGAACAGTAAAAGACGAATTGCTTTTTTCTGCTTTGGTAGAAACCTCCGCATTTTACAGTATATCGGTTAACGACAAGAATGAGCGGATACCACTCGGCGGCAGAGCAGAGTTTACAATTAACGCCAACAAAGAAGGACGCGTTTTTAACTTAAGTATTTCGACCCGAATGAAAACTTCCACCACGCGTAAAGTACGGCTCAACGTAATGCTAAAAAACAGTCAGCCCAGTATTGAAACAATGGTAATTGTTACCGTCGATAATCCTTACCGGGTTACAACAGATGGCGCGGGAAGGTACATCATTGTACACGAACAAGCTGTAGAGAGAGAAGCAATAAAAGAAGTTGTTGAAAATGGAGTTGATGAATTGGCATCAACCTAATTCTACGAGTAGTCTATGCTCAACTATTCGGTTGAATAAAAAGCAAAATTATATAAGAAATTCTAAGCTTTTCTAAACATCAATCTAAAAATTGACTTGTAGAAAAAATTTATAGTTGAGAGCTGAAACCACTAACTAATAAATAAATGACACCAAACGGTGCCACCGTTTATTAGAAGGCCCTTAATGATGCCCTACGCTGGTACGAGTGTTCCTTAAAGGTTCACTTGTGCTGGTTTTTTAAGCAAGAATTAGAACTTTACTAAAAGTTGCCACTCAATAATAATCAATTCGTCAAAAAACTGCATAACCTTACTATACTACATTTTATACCACAATTCAGAAATATTTACCGATCTTTGCGTTTCGTATTTATAATTTCTACAACAATTGGATTCAACTATAGCTTTAAGTTACCCCTGGTGGTACATTGGTTTGTGTTTGCTGCTGGGTGCAGTGTACGCTTTTGCATTGTATTTTAAAGATACTACTTTTAAAGATGCAGGCAGGTTTGTACAAAATGCCATCAAATGGTTATCATTGGTTCGGTTTTTAGCCGTTAGCTTTTTGGCTTTTTTGTTGTTGATGCCTTTGTTAAAAAACCGGGTAACCGAGGTGGAAAATCCCATCATCATTTATGCACAAGACAATTCAGAATCGATGCGGTCGGCTTTAAATGGAGATACCACCACTTTTCAAAATACAACACAAAATATCATTAAAAAACTAGAGGAAAAATACGCAGTCCATTCCTATCAATTTGCTGATAATTTTAAAGACGAACTCAACTATACGTACAACGAAAAAACGACCAATATTGAAAAAGCCTTAGGCGAATTATACGATCGTTATACTAATCAAAATGTAGGGGCGGTTATTTTATCAACCGATGGTATTTATAATGAAGGGGGCAACCCAGTATACAGCAACCGTAAATTAAATGTGCCGGTTTATAGCATTGCCGTTGGTGATACTACTCCAAAACGCGACATTAAAATTGAGCGTATTTATCACAATAAAATTGCTTATTTAAGAGATAAATTTACGGTTCGGGTAGATGTGTACGCCACTAATTGCGAGGGCGAAGGCACCAATTTAAAAGCCATTAAAATTAATAAAAATGGAGACGAAAACAGAGTTGCCTTAGAAAAAGTAATTGTAAAAACAGGTGATTTTACCAAAACTTACGAGTTTGAGTTAGAAGCGAACACACCCGGCATTAACAAGTATTCCATTCAATTAGATAAAATAAAAGGAGAAGAAACCTGGCGTAATAATATTCAAAACATTTATGTAGAAGTGTTAGACAGCCGCCAAAAGATTTTGTTATTGGCTGATGCCCCACATCCCGATTTATCTACCTTAAAAACCATTATAGAAACCAACGAAAACTACGAAACCAAAACTGGTTTTATCCGCACTTTTAAAGATGATATTAGTTTGTACGATTTGGTGATTTTACACGGCTTGCCATCTAAAGCTAATCCATCAGAAAAGGCATTAAAAACCATTAAAGAAAAAAGTATTCCCGTTTTATATATTGTAAGCCAGCAAACCGATATTGAACGATTCAATAAAGCGCAATCATTGTTGTTAGTACGTGGCAGCAAAAATCAAATGAACGATGCCAAAGCTGAAGCCGTTGATAACTTTACCTTGTTTACCATTGAGCCAGGTATTTTAGAAAACTTAAGCAACTTGCCGCCTGTAAATACACCATTTGGGGAGTATGCTATTGGCGAAAATACGGTTACTTTACTAAGGCAAAAAATTGGCAGCGTAAACACAAATTACCCCTTGTTAATTTTAGAACAATCGAATGTAGTTAAAAGTGCTGCTTTTGCCGGCGAAGGTATCTGGCGTTGGCGCATGTATGATTATCAGGGCGACAATCAATTAGAAACCATTGAAGAATTGTTTGGTAAAACGATTCAATATTTATCCGTTAAAAGTGATAAACGAAAATTTAGAACCAACTCCTCTAAAAATTTATACTATGAAAATGAACGCATTACTTTTGATGCCGAGTTGTATAACGACAGTTACCAATTGGTTAACGATAGTGATGTAAGTTTAAGCATATTTGATGAAGCCGGTAAAGAGTTTCCTTTTATATTTAACAAAACTGCTAATGCCTATAAGTTAGATGCCGGCATCTTTCCGGTTGGGGTGTATACTTTTAAATCTAAAACCACATATGCCGGTAATAGTTACGATGCAGAAGGGGAGTTCAATGTAATTCCTCGCGAATTAGAAGCTTTAAACACAACCGCTAATCATCAATTGTTATATACCTTAGCCGAACGTACAGGTGGGCAGGTTTTTTATCAAAACGATTTAGAAGCCCTTACAGATTCGCTGCTCAATCAACAAAACATTAAACCGGTTATGTTTTCAAATTTTAAAAACCGGGCGTTTATTAATTTAAAATGGTTGTTTTTTATGTTACTGGGCTTTCTCGCTTTCGAGTGGTTTATTCGAAAGTATAATGGTGGGTATTAGGTTAAAAATCAACATTTGTATATACACATGCGCAACGACAATAAGTTTTACTAACAAGCCGCGACAAGAGTTGTTTGGCATCAAAAGATTTTTAGGTTAATTTATTTTTCTTTTATTCATCAAAAAACAGCAAAGTTCATTAAAGCAATAAAGCAGTTCACTTTCCCGCTCATCTTTTTTTGAAGCGAAGCCGTTTAGCTTTGCAATAACGTGGGTCCCGCTTTCCGCTCAAATGCCATTTGCCTGCGCTACAAAGCCTCCGCAAAATGGCATAACCGCTGCAATCGGGGCTAGTTTAAAAACTTCGGTTCTTTGTAGAAAGAATATAAAATGATGACATCCTAAAACAAGAAAGCATAAATCAATTTGATAAACTCATTCAAAAATGACAAAACAAATAATTAAAGGAACAATATTATCGATATTAATTTTCTTCTCGATTTCATTTTTAACCATTCTATTTCAAATCAATTCACCACAAAAAAGAACAGAAGGATTTTACGAATTAAGCATTGGATTCCCATATGAATATTATCACGAATTTATGCTTAATTGTCCAATACCAAATTCCGGTTGGAATGGGGAATGTTTAATCATAGATTGTCTATTAACTTGGGGAATAACCATGTTGCTTCTTATTATTGTGGAAAGAAAAAATAAAAACAAGGCATAATAATCTATTAAACTGAAATCGTTTTCTACAAAAATACAGTTCATTTCTGATCAGCAGCAATTTTACTTTTAAAAGCATACAAGGCAAAGGAACCCAACCAATGTTGTCCGGCATAATCACCATCCGTAATTTTGCTCAATGAAAAATCTAAATGTTCTGTAGCTAAATTATAAGCATTTATATTATTTTTTAAGGGATATAAACACCAGGCTCTCGAAAAATTTAAGCCGTCTAAATGCACTAACTTTCCATCCGACCGGTCTATAATTTTACCTGGTTCCAAATGTAATTGCTGCTGATATAATTCCGGTAAAAAGTTGGCAAACCATGTTTCAAAAGTAGCCTCATCCAATACTTTTCGCATAATATCAATCTCTTGCAGACACGGCGATAAAAAGTCATAACCACTCGGCTCCCAATTGATTGGGCAACCTTTATCATCTTGATAGAAACGTAAAGCATTTATGGTAATGCTGTTTTGTAAAGTGGTATCGTTTACCGCAAGCGCATAATCATAGGCAAAACTTAAACCGAAAGCAGTATTGGTATGCTCCCCCACTCTAATGGGATACACTAATTTAGGTAAATAATCTATATAAGCTTGAGCTACATAGTTTGCCAAAGGTTGAATGTTTTGGTACAATTGTTTGGATAAAGGGTCATCCCAAGTGTATAATTCTTCTTGCAATTTTAGCAACCAAGCCCAACCATAAGTGCGTTCAAATGATTGACTTTCTTTATTTAAAGAAAAATAAGCTACTTCCTTTTCCATGTTTTCGGCAGTTAAATTTTCTTGTAACTTTTCAATGGCTTCTGCTCTTCTTTCTAATTGAGGAAAATTTTTGAGCAAATAAATTAACGACCAATGCCCGTGCACGGCAGAATGCCAATCGAAACAACCGTAAAATGCCGGGTGATGTTCAATGGGCATCGCTAAATCAGCCGGTTTGGCTATGGTTAATCCGGCTTTATAAGGTAAGGGCTCTTGAATGCAAGCCAAAGGCAGATTAGCTAATCTATTTGCCTCTGCTAAATCTAAGTTAATTATTTGTTCGGTTTTTGTTGGTTCCATAACATGCACAGGTTTAAGGGCTTGTTGTTTTGATAATGATGAGCAAGCTAACATCAAACTAACTACCAGTAATATTCCGTATACTTGTCTGTTCATCATTTAATTTTTTTTTACTTCGTAAATATATTATTTTTAAATTGAACTGTAAATATGGCAATAATAATTAAGGTTTTAATTGGCATCATAGCCTTCATTCATCTATATATATTATGGTTTGAAATGTTTGCTTGGACTTCGAGAGGTCCTAAAGTTTTTCGTAACTTTCCAAAAGATTTGTTTCTTCCAACCAAAGCCATGGCTGCCAATCAGGGATTGTACAATGGATTTTTGGCAGCCGGTTTAATCTGGACATTTTTCATTAGTAATCCAGCATGGAAGCAAAATATCTCGATATTTTTTTTGAGTTGCGTTGCTGTTGCCGGCATCTATGGGGCAGCAACGGCTGATCGTAAAATATTTTTTGTTCAAGCCTTACCGGCTATGGTCGCCTTATTATTCGTTTTATTTGTATAATACCAAATTGACCATAAAATGTAACACAAATTTCGTTTTATTGTTGGTCCCGAAGTTTCGGGATTAAAAATACTCGGCATAGCTGCTGACTATGCCTGCGTTTGTATCTCACCAAAATATATTCAAAATTTTTGTATTCCCTTTTATAATCAAATTGATATAAGTTGAATTTTTAGTAAATGCATTTGGCTAGTTTTTAAACTGTCTGCCATTTAATAACCTCGTCTTAGCCTCACTAACCCTGTGTTTTTTGCCATGTATATCGAAAAATCTCTTCGCTAAAATTTGAACATTTATTTTCTCATTAAACTTAAATGTAAATAGCATAATTGATATTAAATTAGGTGAATTTTTAGAAATTTGCGGTTTTTTATTACCTTAATTTTAAAAAGTTTAGCAAAGTAGTGGATACTTTTCTGTTTTCGAGTGGCTTCGTTTTTTATTTTTCTACGAAGCACCGAAGTTTTTAAACTAGCCCCGATTGCAGCGGTTATGTTATTTTGCCGCTTAGCAACTGCAGCCAAGCAATAGCATTTGAGCGGAAAGCGGGACCAAGGTTATTTTGATGCAACAAGGTTTCGCTTCAAAAAAAAAAATTAATGCAAAAGTGTTATTGTTTAGATAAATTTGTGCTCAATACTAAACAAACACTTAATTTTGTTATATTTAAACATACATTGCCAACTGTAAAAATTTATTTATGAAACTCGTAACAACCACTTTATGTTTATTACTATTCATCTCATGTTCATTTTCCCAATACATTTTGTCTTCTGATGAATTTACCTCTACTAACGAAATAAAATTACTTGAACAGTACTCGAACAATACTGCATTTGATTTATTGTATGAAGTGGACAATGTAACTGATGAAGCTAGAATACAAACTGAAAAAGATTCATTTTATAAATTTTTAAGCTTAGTCGAAACTAAGGCTACCAGTAAAAAGTTTAAGAAAAATGCCTTGACAATATTTAAGTTAATACACACCAAATATTTTACAAAATATGTTGACAATCCGAACTTTAATGACATTTTTGTAAAGGGCGAATACAATTGTGTTACTGCCACTGCCCTATATGCCTTGGCTTTAGATTACCTGAATATTGACTATGAGTTAAGAGAAATGCCTACCCATGTATACCTAATTGTTCATCCTAACAATGAACGGATATTTTATGAAACAACCACACCGGGCATCAATCCTTTTCAAATTAATGCGCGTAAACTTCAACTATATAAGCAATACTTGGTTGAAAATAAAATGATGACAGTAGCCGAAGCGAGAGATGACGATTACTTTAACAAAAATTGGTTAGAAGATAAAGTTATCAATTTAAAACAATTAATTGGTTTACAATATCATAACAATGCCATTAAATATTACGATGATGATGATTATGAAAAAGCAGCTACACAAGCTGACAAGGCTAGCCAATTATACGATAATGATTATATAAAAGATTTTTTGTATGGTAATGTAGTAGAATTGTTGAACCAAAACTTAGGAAACCAAAACGACAAAGAATTATGCAATTGTCTTTCGAAAATTTATGAATACGAAAAAGATAAACCTAATATTGACAATCAATTTATTGAAAATTTTAACTACTACTCCAGCCATTTTTTAAAAAATAGTGAGGGTATAGCCAACTATACAAGTTTACGTAAATGTATGGTTGAAACTTTAAAAGAAGAAGGCATTGTTGAAAAACTAAATCACGAATTTAACAACAACATGGCTATTTATTATTATAACGCCGCGCAATTTGAAAAGGCTTTAAACTATATTGAAAAAAGTTATTTGCCAGGTAATAAAGATTTTAATTTATTGATTATTAACAGTATTATGCAACACTACCAGCACAATAACAATGCAGAATTGTGCTTAAATCAACTAAATAATTATCAGCAAACCTTCCCTTTTTTAGCAGAAGACAAAACCTTTAAAACCTTTAAAACTTACAACTATATGAAACTCGTGTTCGATAATTTTCAATTGGAAGATGAGCTAAGTGCTTTAAATTATTTAAATCAGTTTAAACTAGAGTATCCGGCTAACAATGAAGAGGATTATAACCATCGAGATATTGCAATGGGTTTTGCTTCGGCAATTGATTATTATATAACTAATAGTAAATTTGACAAAGCCTATACCTTATTAGATGAGGGTTTTGCCTATACCCCAAACAATATTGATTTAAAACGAGTAGAAAGGGAAATGGTCAATATTAAAATTAGAAAAGAGATCAGAAAGTAAGGTAGTCTCATTTAAATGGTTCTATCGCAGTTTCAACATCTAAAAAATTTTGCCTTTAAACTATAGGGATGTGCTACATCCACCTCTTCGGGATGCAAGATGCATACTTTAGTAAAAAAAATTATCTTCAGCTGATGAAAACAATTGTTTTAATAGGCGGCATTAGTTGGCAATTAACTAAATTGAATGCTAAACTGAATGCTAAATTAATATGGATTGAATACCAAAACTGTGCGTTATCATTTTACGAATCAACAAGCTGGAGGTACTGAATTTAGGAATTGGAGTCAGGAGTTCTGGAACTTGTCTGACAATGCAAAATATTTATATTATTAGTATTTTACTTTAATGGTAGCTTATGTCAATATTGCCGGTCAATACCAATATGCCTTCAGTTCGTTGTATTTTATATTCACCCGTCAGGCATTTGTCAAACTTAAATCCATTTCAATCATATGACTACAACTTTCATTTTCATTTTAAAAAAAAATATCATATCTTAGCAGTTTAAGTTTCAAATGCAAGAAGTGCAAAACTTCCATATAACATTAATTTATCTCCAATGAAAAATTCCATCTCAATCTTTATTTTGCTTATTGTTTTTACCAAAATTACGCTGGCTCAAATTTTAACTCCTTTTCCATGCTACTCTGTTGCCAATAATAATGGTGCAGAAAATGCTTTATTTAAATTTGACCCTTCTACCAACCAGTGGAATATAATCGGTACAACAGGTGCTCATTTTATTGATGCCATTGCTATTGATGGCACGACCGGCATTATTTATGCGGCGGAAGGACCCAGTGATTCAAATGGAATGAATGGTGCGTTTGGAACCATCGATCCGACAACTGGTACATTTACCGAAATTGGAACCACCGGTACAGGAAACGGCGTTTTTGGTCCGGTTAACTTAAATGATATTGATGGGATGAGTTTTGATCCGGTAAATCAAATTATGTATGCTACTCATAGAGTTGATGGAGATGGTCAGCTAAGCAATGATCTGTTATTTCAAATTGATGTTTCAACCGGTGCTTTTGTACCTAACGCTATGATAGATGCCTTGACCGGATTTTCCAGCGACTATGCTTTAATAGAAGAAGTATTCGATTTTAGTGTTGGAGGTAATATATACGATGTGGAAGATATTGCTTTTAATGCATACACCGGTGAATTATTTGCTTTGCATAGCCAAAATAATATGGGCGGTGTTATTTCAATTCTTGACGCATATTCTGGTGCTTTAGAGTTTGTAGCTCTTGATATATCAGAAAGTAATATTGCTGGCTTAAGTTTTACTTATCTTGGTGAGTTGTATGGAACTACCAGAAGTAGTTCTATTGCTGAAAGAAGCGATATTTTTGTTTATATTGATGTTTTTACAGACCAAACTTTCCCGCTTACTTTTATAGATGCTGCGAATGAAAATACTGGTTTTGAAAGTTTCGATTGTGATGGTGCCAGAAACGATTTGGCATTAGAAATGAACTTAGATCCTTCTACAGAATTTCCACTTCAGCCGGGAGACCTGATTACTTGTGAAATAACCATTTATAACCAAGGTGGAATAGATAATACCGACATCACCTTAACCAATTATTTACCTAACGGATTAACGCTATCTGATGCTAATTGGATCAATTTGCCAAATCATACTGCTACCACAACCATAACCGATCCGCTTGAAGTTGGCACCGCTACTACTTTAACAATCACCTTACTAATTGGCCAAACCTATACTGGCAATTTATTAACCAATACCGTTGAAATCACGGCTTCTTTTAATCCAGATATTCAAGATAGTTTTGGCAATCCTATTCCATTAAGCGATATTGATTCAATACCTAATGACCAAAATGACGAAAATGAGGTTGTTGACAATGAGGTAAATGCAGGTGGACCCAATGCCAATGAAGATGAAGACGATCATGATATTGTACAAATCAATCTCAATAGTACCATCCCCAACAACTTAAATTTAACCGGCTCTATTAAAGAAGATATTTACCGTGCCAGACAATCCATCAATGCCAATGGACAGTTAGAATCTTCCAGTACTGTTGTTTTCGAAGCAAGCGAATCCATTAATTTAAATAAGGGTTTTAGTGTAGAATCTAATACATTTTTTGATGCTGAAATTGATTTGGTAGAGTAGCATTTTATATGCTCTCAAAAAAGATGTGTCTTAACAAATTATCTTTTATTACGGTCAAGACTGCGTTGTACTTATTGAACAAACTGTAATTGTTGAGCTTCATATAAACGCCTTCACATATAAAATAATATTTTTATGTTATCTTCAAATTATATACATTGCAGCTTGCACAAGTTATATTAATATGTAACGTAAAAATTTAACAAAAATGAAAACAGTTTCTTCAATTATTATTCTATTGTTTGGATTTATTTCGCTAAACCTTGCTCAAAATTTAGCTGATTTTCCCTGCTATTCAGTAGCCACTAATAATGGTTTGGAAAATGTGCTTTTTAAAATTGACGGTGGCTCCTTTTTGGGGAACGAAATAGGGCTTACCGGAACAAATTTTGTAGAAGCAATTGCTATTGATGGAACAACAGATATTATTTATGCGGCAGAAGGTTCAGGAGGAGCTAATGGCATAGATGGCGTATTTGGAACTATAGATCCAACTACAGGTGTATTTTCAGCTATTGGAACAACGGGTATAGGAAACGGCGCATTTGGAGCGGTTAATTTAAACAACATAGATGGTTTGAGCTTTGATCAAGTTAATCAAATTATGTATGCTACTCATAGAGTTGAAGGCGAAGGTTCACAAAGTAATGATCTATTGTTTCAAATTGATGTTTCAACCGGTGGGCTTGTGCCTTTTGCAATGATTGATGGAGCAACAGGAATGGAAGCAGATTACGTTGTAATACCTGAAATTTTTGACGAACAATTTGGAGGATATTTATATGATGTAGAAGATATAGCCTATAATTACTACACAGGTCAATTGTATGCCTTGCATAACCAAAATAATATGGGTGGACTAATTACTGTTCTTGATAGTTACACTGGATTTGCAGAAGAGGTAATTTTCGATTTTTTTGAAGATCATTTAAGCGGCTTAAACTTTAATTACTTGGGCGAATTATACTCCACCTCGCAAAATTCCCTTTTATTAGTCGACTTGTATTCTAGGGAGTTTGTTCCTATATCTACAATAAACCAGGGTAATGAAAATGTTGGATTTGAAAGTTTTGATTGTAGGGTAGGACAAAACGATTTAGCATTAAATATTTCCATTGATGCTCAAACTGAGCTCCCACTTCAACCAGGTGATTTTATTACTTGCAAAATAACCATACATAATCAGGGAGACTTAGATAACCTTGATATTACGTTAGCAAATTATTTACCTGCAGGATTAATATTAGAAGATGCCAATTGGTCAGAATTTAATAGCACCGCATATACTACAATTGAAGGTCCGTTAAATGCTGGAGCATCCTCTTCTGTAACCATTACATTAAAAATCGATATTGCTTACAACGGCGATTTATTAACCAACTCAGCAGAAATTGTTTCTTCATTCAGTCCATATATTTATGATAGCTATAGGAATCCCATCCCTTTACCAGATGCTGACTCTACACCCAATGACCAAAACGATGAAACAAGTGTAATAGATGATGAAATTAATGGTGCTGGACCCAATGCCAATGAAGATGAAGACGATCACGACATTGTACAAATCAACCTTAACAGTGCGCTACCCAACATCTTAAATTTAACCGGATCTTTAGAAAGTGGAACTTACCGTGCCAGACAA
>CALHDG010000148.1 GCA_938023075.1 uncultured Chitinophagales bacterium | reverse complement strand
TTTCAAAGAGTTGTGTGTTTGCATAACTCTTTTTTAATTTTTACACGATATTTTTTAGCGAAATTTACTCAGTTGGTTCTGCGCATCCCGATTTTTTAAAATCGGGAGGGTCGCTGGTTCGAATCCAGCATTACCCACTTTAAAAGAGTTGTGTGTTTGCATAACTCTTTTTTAATTTTTACACGATATTTTTTTACGAAATTAACTCAGTTGGTTCAGAGCATCCCGATTTTTTAAAATCGGGAGGGTCGCTGGTTCGAATCCAGCATTACCCACTTTTTTAACCCTCGTAATACATTGAGTTGCGAGGGTTTTTTAGTTTTTAGACTTTCTTTGATTTTGCAAATATTCAGAAAATAGGCTGTCAATACTTTCGTATTATAATATTTTATGTACAAGGTGCTTGAATTTTATGTTTTATTTCACAAAAATAAACCATTGATAATCAATTGGTTAATCTGTTTTATGTACATTTTATGTGCATTTATGTACAAAACAAGTGTTTATTTCACAGGTTTTTGTACATAATACGCTGTTCCCTTGCTAACACCTGATTTTCCTACAGTACCTTCTTCAATTAATTGGTCTAGCTGCTTTCGTATTTTCCTAACCGGAATTTCTTTACCAATACGTTCTCTAATACCATTCATTTTGCAAGGGCCATAATCGTTAATAACCTTTATCAGCAATTCTTTAAGCCTTAAAGGTTCAATATTCTTTAAATTAATCTTCCCTTTGTAGTCTAACTTTTTCAAAAACGCTGGATTAACAAAGTATTCCGTTCCTTTGGTTTTGCCTTTGCTTAATCTTTATTTCTTTATCGGCTAGCCATAGAATTGATAAACCAGTTTTGATTAGTTTTGTTGAAAATTAGCTAATGGAAAGTTTAAATCAAAATTCAGATTTTTTGTTTTACAAATCTGAAAATGGGGAAATAAGCATACAGGTAATAATTGGTGATGAAACCGTTTGGCTTACTCAAAAATCAATGGCAGAAATTTTTAAAATAGATAAATTTGGTATTTCCCGACATTTAAAAAACGTATTTGATTCGGGCGAGTTAGATAAAAATTCAGTTGTTGCAATTTTTGCAACAACTGCTAATGACGGCAAAAAATATGAAACTGAATTTTATAAACTTGATGCCATTATTTCGGTTGGCTACCGTGTTAACTCTTATGAAGCCACACAATTTAGAAAGTGGGCAACTAAGGTTTTGAGGCAATATTTAATTAAAGGTTTTGCCTTAGATAATGAACAGTTAAAGCAGGGAAACAATCTTTCTTTCATTTAACCTCAAAAAGAAATTCGTTATTGATAATTCTGTTTTTAATCTTAGAAATTATAGAATTCAAATACCTTTTATCACTTGCTTTACCTTTCAATTTATGAAACTCACCAGCAGTAACTTTATCCTTCGGATGATTTCCATATAGAGTTACTTCATAATGAAACACATTTGTCGGATTGGGTTTATATTCAACTTCAATTTTAAATTTGTAAGGTTCGTCACCATTTTGTTGTGAACCTTTTTTGCTAAAGGGATAATTTCCATTAATGGCTTCAATAGCACCTTTCTTAAATCCGATAACCTTTAAACTTTCATTAGTAGTGTACTCAATTTCGTCAATTTCAGGTATTTGTTCATCAGATGTAAAAAGTTTTATTAGCTCTTTTTTGTTGTTACCGATTATTACATACTTAACATCTTTAGTTGAACAATCAGAGCTAAGGGGATGAACCTTGCACAATAAAGCATTTACAGAAAGTCCACAAAAGCGTTCAAAGTTTATTATTTCAGGATCAATCTCTTGACCGATAGTATACAAATCAGTTTTTGATCTATGAATCATCATACAATCAGAGCAAACTTGTTCAGATACAGCCAATACCTTAGCTAAACTTGATATTAACCGTTGTGGATAAGGTTCACTAAGCCCCACAAGCATCTAAAAGATTTGGTAAAAATTCAGTAGTATTGGAGTTAACTTTACCACCTCTCTTTTTGTAAGTTTCAAAGATGCTTTCAAGACCAACTTCAATATCAAAATGACCTTCTAATATTAGTTCCTTATCTTTAAAAAACTCTATATATGTTTCATTTTCAAATTCTAATGAAAGGTAAGTTTCTATAAACAAAACGAAATCATTAAATCTAAAGCTATAGTGTAAACTTTTGTCAGAGGTAACAGATAAGCTAATTTTTTTCGGAATGTCCATTTCCAAAACTTTTTTAATAATTTGGTCATTGTTTAAATCAAACTCATTTTTACCTGCTCGGTAAAATCCTGTTGTATTATCACCTAATCTATTTGAATATACATCCCAAGACAATTCAGTAAAATATTTTAAATCTTCGTATTGCTGATTTTCATTTTCAATATTTCTGTAAACACAAGAATTTAATTGTAAAGGATGGTTATTATTTTTAATGCAATTCATAAGTTTAAATTAAAATGTTCATCAAAAAGTAAATTTGCAAAATTATGTGTCGCTTCTATTTCTACTTCAATATCAACTGGAATTTCATTTAATGGGATTGGTTGCTCAAACATCAATTCTTTTGATAAATCAATATGGAGTTTATCTTCTGCACATTCTCGCAATTTTACAAAATAATTATCTTTACTGAACTCAATTGAATCTATGCTTAAAAATTCAAAATCCGAAATTTTACTTATAGTTCTTTTGAAGATGTCAGATTCCTCAAAATGATACAATATAAAATAATTAATGCCAACAATTTCAATTTTATCCTTTGCCTTTTTAAGTACATTGTAAAAATTGAGTATGTAATTTGTATTGCCAAGAATACCTATTTGGTCTGGTCTAACTCTAATTGTTGTGTTGTCATCATCTTTTAATTCAATATTGGTGGCAAAGTTAGACACTTGATAAACTGATTTATCTATATCATCTTTCGATTGAATCAACTTATTATCTAATAAAAATTGAGCGTCATAAAGGGCTGGTATTATCCTTCTTCCTGTTAATGTAAGTATTTCTTTATCTTTACCCATAATTCTTTTTTACACTAAGTGCAAATTTTTTTATTAACGCTTGAGTGTACAAATATAGTTCAATATTATCGTTTTTTATGAAATTAAACACTTGCTTCCACAATCTTAATTTCTTCATCGGTTAAGCCGTAGAGTTGATAAACCATTTGGTCAATTTCGGTATCGGTTTGGTTAATTTGGTTTTGAAGTTCGGTGGCTTTAGCTTTTTGCTCATTAAAGTATTGCATCCATTCGGCTTCTTCAGCCAATGATAATTTTATGTAGTCTTGTACGTTTTCTTTAGCTGCTTTTTTTCTACATTTTTCCAATTCTTTCAGAAATTCGCTGAAATCCAACAAGTCCCACAAGTGTAATTTTTTACTTATGGTGTCTAAATTATATTTTGATTTTATTAATAATAAAAAGCTATTTGATTGATCTTGAAGGCTCATAGACTGTTTGGAAATCATATTAACTAAACCTGTTATTTTGTCAATATAATCACCATCACATTTCTTTATCGGTAGTTTTCTTATATCACCAATAAGAACCTTTGGGAAGGTAGTTCTTTTTCCTTTAGGCGAAGTTTTAATGATAAACCAAGAAATTAATTTTGAATTTATTATTGACAATAAAAATTCAGTCGATATTTTTGATTTGTTAATACAAGAAATAATTCCTGGATCATGATATAGCAATTCTGAATAAATTGTCGCTGATATTCTTGGTGGTTTACCACCTGTAATTTCTTGAATTAGAATTCGAGAACCCACAAAATATTTTGGTTTTCTTGATCTATGAAGCCAATCTCCATATTTAAGATATTGCTTGTTGGACTTATTAATACTGTATCGAGAAATAGCTCTGCCTTGAAGCCATTCCCCCCATTCATTACCAATTTTAGTCTTACAATGATATATTCTGTTTTTGATTTCTTCTTTGCTTAGGTGTTCTGTAGAATACGGAACAATTCCTTGTGAAACATCTAAAAATTCAGAGCCATTAAAAGAATTATGATTAATTTTATTTATAATATCTATATCTTCATTTGTTTGCCAAACTTGAAACTGTTTATCTTCGGATTTTTCCCACAATTTTATGTTGGTTTCCATTGTTGTGTCATTATTAATAGATAAACCTTTTGATTTGTCCTTTGAATGAATTATCCTACATTTAGTCACTTTACTATGTTTGTCTAAAATAAAAAGAATAGCATTTACGCTTGCATCTTCAAAGACCGGATATGAAAAAGTAACTATATTTAATACTCCCAGATTTGTTAAAACATATTCTCTTAATTTTTGAGCTTGAGGTATATTAATCCAAGTATCTGGCGTTATGTAACCTGATATTCCTCTTTCATTTAATAACTTAACAAGTAGTTCTATAAAGAAAAAATATATCTCAAAATTTCCTTGAAATGTTTCAAATTCGCTTGATAGAAATTTTTTATCTTCTTGTTTCAAATACGCGCCATAAGGCGGATTCCCAATAACCACATTAAAACCACCACCATACTCTTGTTCAAATGCTTTTTCTGGTGAAGTCACAAAACCATTAATTAATGCTTCTAATTTTGGGGAGGGAGGTAGTTGATGTTTTACCCGGTTGTTTTTGATGTAAGCCATGGCATTATCTATATAAGTATCCCCATATTGATAACCTTTTGCTGCGCCGGTATTGAGTTCCCAAACATCTAAATTAGCACGGTAAAATTTTTGCGACCAAAGGGGCGTGTATTTTTTGTCGCCTTTTCGGTGGGTGCCTTTTCCACTTTCCAATGGAGCGTTGTCTTCACTTTCCAATGAAACATGTTCCATTGGTTTTTCTTCACTTTCCAATGGAACATGTTCCATTGGTTTTTCTTCACTTGGATTTTCGTGAGATGAGGCATGTTCCTTCGAAGTATTTCTTTTAAACAACTTGCTACTAATGGCTTTTATTTTTTGGACTTGTCGTACTAATTCTTCTGCTTGACAAACTAAAATTAAATGAACATGGTCTTTACAAACATTATAAGCCAAACAATGATAATCATGTTCATTGATAATATTACCAATAATTTTTGTTAATTCAATTTCTTGTTCCACATTTAATTCAATAGGGGTTCCAGTTTTAATGTTAAAGTCTATCATTCGTTGAGAAGTCCGGCTATTGTGCGTAGTTAGTACAACATGAAATGCCTGCTTATCAATAGGTTCAAATACTTGCGGAAACTCGGTTTGCCAGTTAAAGGCTTTCGCTCCGGCAACCGCAGGGTCGTCAATTAAACTGTTGCCGCATTTAATATTGCTGCTTAGGGTGGTGAGCTTTCTACCTTTTTGGGCGGTGCGTAACCATAGGCTTAGTTTGGCAATGTCTACAGATTCTTCATTAATATCTACACCAAATAAATTGTTTTCTAAAATGGCGTTTTCAATATCGCTAAATACCATTGGCTCGTTTAATAGTTTGGCTTGTAGTTCATCAATATAACGGTGTTCAGTAATTAAAAACTCTAAGGCTTGGTTTAAAAATGCACCTGAACCGCATGCAGGGTCGCATATAGTTAAACTCAATAACCAATTACGGTAAGCCTCTAATTGTTGCTGTAGTTTTTTAAGCGTTTCTTTTTTACGTCCTTTTCGTTCTTTGGCATAATCGGCTTCTTCAATTTGCAGTTCGGTTTTCTTTTCGGTACATAATTTACCCACCGTGTTTTCAACTATGTATTTGGTTATGTATTTTGGTGTGTAGAAAACACCGTCTTTTTTACGCTTGGTTTTTTTGGTATCAATTGCCTTACCTTCTAACTCGGCGGTAATGGCTTCAATTTCATTTAAAGAATGTTCAAAAATGTGCCCTAAAATGTTTACACTTACTTCACTTTCAAAATCGTAGTGACTTAAATTTTGGGTATGCGTTGCCAGCACTTCATCAGCAATAGTAATGTTATCTAAAATTTCATCTGCTGCAAACAGTCCACCATTATAGGCAAAAATATCGTGTTGCTTACCTTTGTGGCCCGTGTTCATATAGCCGAAATACTTTTTGTACCGGCTGTATAAAGGTGTGTAAGCATCTAAGTCTTTTAATTGCTCCCATTGCTTTAAAATGGCACGTATGCTGTTAGGTGGCAACAACAATCTATCTTCTGCAAAAAAGATAAACAGAAAGCGGTCTAACAGTTTTTGGGTTTTCTTGTAGAGCGTTAGTTTATCGTATTGCGGATTGTCTTTTTGTATGCTGGTAAATAGCTCGTTTTTAAATGTGCTGTAATCTTTGTACAGCTTTTTGGTAATGTTTTCTTCATTAAACAGGCTTTCGTTTTTTATTTGTTGTGGCAGTCCTTTGCTTAGGTTTTGATGTGCCAAACACAAGCACATCAATTTAAAATCTTCTTCGGTTAGTTGAAACAAATTGAACTCCAAAAAGTCCACCGCATTATCAATGTAAAAGCGTAGTTTTTCAAAGTTGGATGTAATTACGTAAACAGCATCGGGTTGATTATTTTTGTAGTTGAAGGCTTGGGCTTCTACCTTGCTTAAATCGGTGGTGTTCGTTCCTTTTAGTTCAATTACAGCAATGGTTTTGTTATTGATTATAATTGCTCCATCGGTTTTTTTAGCGTTGCTAATGTTTTTGAGTTCGGTAGTTAA
>CALHDG010000147.1 GCA_938023075.1 uncultured Chitinophagales bacterium | reverse complement strand
AGAGCAGCGGAACAATTTATCCAGAATCCCCATCTCACTTCAACCGCAGCCATTCTATCAATCCAACCTCGCCCGCAACTCAAAGGAGATACTGGATATTTTCCTTCACTCCGTTACAGAAAATTCCAGTATGACGGCTTTTCACAAACGTCATGCTGAAACATATGCTGAACTTGATTCAGTATCTATTGGAGTGTAACGGAGATTGGAGGTTCAGCATCTGTCTATTTTGAAAACGGATGTTTAAACAGCTGCTCCTTAACGGATAAACAGATGCTGAGCACCTGTCCCGATTTTTTATTCGGGGTTTGCGCCGCTTCGCTATGCAAATCTCAGCATGACGTTCAATAATAACTATCCATTATTTTAATTAACTTTACGGTATGGAAAAAGTCATCAACATTGATAAAGATATTTTAAGTGGTACACCGGTTTTTAACAACACCCGGGTACCTGTTCGCTCTTTGTTTGATTGGTTAGAAACCGAAACTTTGGATGAGTTTTTAGAAAACTTTCCAGCAGTTACAAGAGAGCAAGCAATTGCCGTTTTAAAACGTGCCGGAAATTTAGTTGACCAAGAAGAGGCACAAAAATGATACTTTTGCTTGATGAAAACCTGCCCATCAAGATAAAAAACTACTTTTCTGATGCTTGTACCGTTTATACAGTGAGAGAATTACAATGGAGTGGTATCAAAAATGGAAAACTGCTACAACTAATGGAAGACAACCAATTTGATGCTTTAGTCACCATGGACAAAAACCTTTCTTATCAACAAAACCTTGACAAACTTAAAGTCATCATAATTGTTTTAAATGCAGTAAATAATAAAATTCTTACTCTAAAACCGTTTATAGAATTGTTAAATGAAAGATTACCAAACATAAAAAATGAAAAATATATAGTCATCAACTTAACCTAAGTTTATTGCAACGGAACAATTTATCCAGCATCCCCATCTCATACCAACCACAGCCATTTTATCAATCCAACCTCGCCCGTAACTTCAAGGAGATACTGGATATTTCCCTACACTACGTTCCAGAAAATTCCAGTATTACGGCTGTCGAAAAAATAGTTGCAATCTTACCCAACACCAAAAAAACCAAATAAAAAACCGTCATTCTGGAAAACCTGTGCTGAACTTGATTCAGTATCTGCAGCGCAACGGAACAATATATCCAACATCCCCAACCCACACCAACCGTAGCCATTTTATCAATCCAACCTCACTCCCAACTTAAAGTAGATACAGGATATTTCTTCCCCACCATTCCAGATACTGGATTGAGCTCAGCACAAGTTCCAATATGAAGTTGATATAATCATTTATAAGTTCAATAGCACTCGTTTCAAATCATCCGGATTTCTTCTACCATCCCAAATCAACAATATCACAATGTTATTAGGTTTAACTTTATAGTAAATTTTGTAAGCGTCAACAATCAGGTATCCAATTTCATTAAAGCCACTTGTCTTTCCTAAGTTCGGAAATCTTGTAAGGTGAAGGATGCATTCTCGAAATTGTTGATTTAACTTTTTACTGTAGGTTGATGAGCCATTTTTGGTTTTCCAATAACTTAAAATATCTCTCCGGCTTTCTTTGGCTAATACTGTCCATATTATTTTTCTAACCATTCGAGCATTTCTTGTTCAACGGCTTCATTTGTTAAAACTTGATTATTTTCATATTGTTTCAAAGAAATGGTTAGCAACTCTTTTTCCACCTCAGAAAGCGCTGTATTGTTATGTACTTTAAGTATCTGGTTAATATAATTGATTAACTCAAAATCATTACTCGATTTTATCTTTTCAATAATGTTATCTTTTAAAGTTGTAATTTCCATATTCCAAACAAAGTTAATCTTTTAGTAATTAAAATGAAAAAATAACATCGGAACAATTCATACAGCATCCCCAACCCACATCAACCGCAGCTATTTTATCCATTCAATGTAACTTTGAAAATGAATTTCGTAAACTTATTGTACCTTTAGCCTATGGTAGCAGAACTCAAAAGCAAAATAATCAATCATATTCAATCTGTAGAAAATGAGGCAACTTTAGAAATGTATTACCAGATAATTCAAGCTATTGTTAATGCAGATGAAAGTAATAATTGGTCAGCTTTATCTGAATATCATAAAGCGGAAATTTTAGCATCCCACCAACAAAGTCAAAAAAGCGATTTATTAATAAGCCACGAAGAAGCCAAACAAAAATTGAAAAGATGGCTTTAATTATTGAATGGACACCCAAAGCAATTGACGGTTATATATCTATTCTTCAATACATTGAATCTAATTTTGGTAATACTGCCTCTAAAAAATATGCTGAAAGTGTAGAAAGTATTATCCAGTTGGTTTCCAAATTCCCGGGTATTGGCTCAATCAAATATCTTGACTTGAAAATCAGAAGTTTTGTGGTTAACAAAAAGACATCAGTTTATTACGTAGTTGAAAGCGAAACATTAAAAATTTTATATGTGTTAGATAATCGTATGGATAAGGATACCATTATGAGAGGTACTTAACCCGTCCATTTACCAATGACAGGTTCTGGATAGTATAACATTTTGGAATAGAGCAACGCAACAATTTATCCAGCATCTCCCACCAACTGCAGCCATTTCATCAATCCAACCTCGTCCGTAACTTAAAGGAGATACTGGATATTTTCCTGCACTCCGTTACAGAAAATTCAAGTATGACGGCTGTCGAAAAAACAGTTGCCATCTTCCCAAAACCAAAAAAGCCAAATAAAAAACCGTCATTCTGGAATTTTGAGTAGAGCAACGGAACAATTTATCCAGCATCCGCTGCTTACTTCAACCGCAGCTATTTTATCAATCCAAACTTTAAGGAGTGCTGAATATTTTCCTGCACTTCGCGGTAAAAAAGAAACTATCCATTATTTTAGTTAACTTTACCTTATGGAAAAAGTCATCAACATTGATAAGGAGATTATGGGCGGCACTCCAGTTTTTATGGGCACAAGAGTGCCAATTAAAAACTTGTTTGATTATTTGGAAGATGGTGAACCAATCACAGAGTTTTTAGATGATTTTCCAACAGTAACCAAAGAACAAGCAGAGAAAGTAGTTAAAATAGCACACGAATTATTATTGAGTGTTACAAAAGTTACTAATGAAAATTTTGCTTGATGAGTGTGTAACCAGAAAATTAAAAAAACGGTTTAATGACTTTGAAGTTTATACCGTAAGAGAAATGGGTTACAAAGGCTTAAAGAATGGGAAGCTATTAGCTCAGGCAGAATTAGGTGGTTTCGACATCTTATTGACAATAGATAAAAGTATTAAAACTCAACAAAATATATCCAAACACAACATTTCAATTGTTATTTTAGATGTGCTAAAAAGTGGAATTAAGTATTTTGAACCACTTATTCCTATCTTCATTTCTCAAATGAATAGCTATGAAAAAGGGAAATTGTATTTTATGGAAAGACCTCAGTCGTAAATCAAAGAGCTACTGGATATTTCCCTACACTACGTTCCAAAAAATTCCAGTATGACGGTTTTTTACAAACGTCATTCTGAAACATGTGCTGAACTTGATTCAGTATCTATTGGAGTGCAGCGGAGATTTGAGGTTCAGCATCTGCCTATTTTTAAAAAGCTGCCTGTTAACCAATGACAGATTTTGAGCATTTCTTCCATTACATTCCAGAAATCTCAGAATGAAGTTGAAAAAGAAACTATCCGCTATTTTTACTAACTTTACCATATGGAAAAAGTCATTAACATAGACAAAGAGATTATGTGTGGTACGCCGGTTTTTATGGGCACAAGGGTCCCAATTTATTCGCTTTTCGATCATTTAGAATCAGGCATTAGTATTGATGAATTCCTGGAAGACTTTCCAACCGTAAAAAAAGAGCAGGCAGTTAAAGTTGTAACCATTGCCGGTAAATTGATTTCATCATTGAGTCCTGTTGTACAATATGAAAATATTATTGGATGAAAATATCCCTAAAAATTTAAAGAGAGATTTAAGTGAATATGAGGTGGCTACCGATCAAGAAATGGGGTGGAATGGTTTGCAAAATGGTGCGTTATTAAGCAAAATGTTAGCCACCAAAATGGACGTATTAATAACAGCAGATAAGAACTTGCAAAATCAACAGAACTTCAACACATATCCAATACCTGTTATTTTACTCAATGTAATAAAGCTAACTTATTCTGATATTCAACCAATGACTCCTAAGTTGTTAGAACTTTTGCAAAGTGAATTAAAGCCTGGTTGTATTATGATCTCTGTTGGGTAACTATCTAATTTTCACCAACCGCAGCCATTTTACCAATCCAACCTCGCTCCCAACTTAAAGGAGATACTGGATATTTCCCTACCCTCCGTTTCAGAAAATTTCAGTATGACGGCTGTCGAAAAAATAGTTGCCATCTTCTCAAAACCAAAAAGCCAAATAAAAAGGTCATTCTGGAAAACTTGTAAAACGTTTTCATTCTTTATAAAAAGAAGTAACTTTGAACAAAAAGTAAAACAAAAATGGATACACCAACCATCAATTTAAAAGAAGTAGCTATTGAAGCAATCAACAATTTACCAGATACTTCTTCTATGGAAGAAATTATGTACCAACTCACCTTAGTTTCAAAAATTAAAGAAGGTTTAGAACAGGCTAACAAGGGATTGACAATTTCTACAGCAGAGCTTAAACAAAAGGTAAAATCTTGGCAACAACAATAAACTGGACTCCAAGAGCAGAAAACGATTTAAAAAACATTTACGACTATATCGCTCGCGATTCAGATTTTTATGCTACTCGCTTTATCAATTCAATGATTAATTCTGTTACAAATCAATTGAATACCTTTCCACTTTCGGGCAGAAGAGTTCCTGAATTAGAAGATACACAACTTAATTTTTTAAGAGAAGTAATTTACAAAGCATACAGGGTTATTTACGATCCAACAAAACTTCCGCTTGAAGTAGAAGTCATCGCTGTACAATCTGCCAGAATGGACTTAAACAAACAAAGTAAAACTTGGAATATTTGAAAATATTATAGAGCAAGGAAGCAAAATATCCAGCATCCCCATCCCCCGCCAACCGCAGCCATTTTATCCATCCAACTAGGCCCCCAAACTTTAAGGAGATACTGGATATTTTCCTTCCATTTTACATCCGTAATCTCAGAAAGATGGCACCTTCTAAAAACCAATTCATCAAAAAACATTATCTTTAAAATAACAACATTTTATAAATGACAATAGCAGATAAAAAAAGCATTAGTCCATAAAATCCTTTTAATGGAAAAAGAAAGTATGATAGATTTAGCTGACAATGCAATTAGTCAAATAAAAATTGATAACAACAACTTATCGGATATTGAATATTATATTGGTAATATTGAAGATAAAGTTGACATTGAAAAAATTAAAAAAAAACAAGCCATAAAGCCTTTAAAGATGGATGAACTAAATGCACAAATAAAAAAAGCTGCTTTTACAGAAGACATTGAAGAATTGCTAACAAGCCTCAAATAACACATGCGATATATTTTAGATAGCAATGTGTTGTTGCAATACATTCGACAAACAAACCTAAGTACCCATATTGAAGAAACTTACCATCCTTTCACGTTAACAAAATACAGCCATCATTTCCATTGTAACAGTTGCAGAAATTCTGTCAATTGCAAAACAGAATAAAAGATTGCCATTTTTCGATATACTTCGTCAGACTGTTAAAAAATGACTTTGACATAAAAAGTAGATTTATTTTCTCCGCATTACAAAGTGAGTTCCCTTTCTTTTAATAAACGCTTAATGGTGATAAATTTACTTTTTTTTGTAACAATTTATATATTGTACCATTAAACGAACTCGAATACATACTTTCTAAGTATTTGGACAAAAAAAATTTGTCATAATATGTTAATATGATTGAATTTTTAATGGTCTTTAAAGTTTGGTATGTAAATTGGAGTTAATATTTATATTCTTTTGAATATGTGAAAATGCGGAGGTATTATTTTTTATTTATTTCAATGTTTTTTATTTGGAATAGTAGCTATTGTATTGCTCAACAGCAGTCAAATTTAGTTATAGATTCGCCAGATAATGAACAGTTTGTAATTTTGGTTAATGGGTATCACCAAAACCAAATGCCTGGGGCACGGGTAGAAGTAAGAGGTCTGCCTGAAAACATCTATAAAATTCAATTGCTTTTTGATGATCCAACCGTCCTCTCTGTTGAAGAAGACATCAGGCTTCCGGTTAATGTTGAAATGGTCTATTCTTTAGAATGCATTGCTGACCATGAGGAAACATCCGACAAGGCTTACGAGTTAAAATTTGCGACTACCAGAGCATTACCCTCCAAACATATTTATGAAGCCGACTTAATTGATGGGTTTTTAGAAGAAAACACCTTATATATTCACGGACCCAATTCGCCAGAGCCCAATACCCGTAGCATTACGGTAAGTTGGGATTCTGAAGAAGTAATTGTTAAAGATGAAGCCACCGAATATCCATTAGAAGTACAAACACAATTAGTGATCTATAAAAAAACGATTATTGGATCTAATTGCCCATCTACGGTGAGTGAAAAAATTTATAAGGATGTGATTACCGTTTTAGAAAGCCAACCCAATGAAGCAGAGAAATTACACGTTACCAAAAAAGTGATTACTAATTTTCAAAACAACAACAACTGTTTTAGAGCCGATCAACTAAAAAATATATTGAAACTATTTGCCAGCGATACTACCCGGCTTATATTAACCAACGCAACCAAAGACCTCATTAGCGACCCCAGTAATTATATAGTATTAAAAGAAGCTTTTGATGATGCTTCGTTGTTTGAGTAACAGGTTTATCTATTCCATTGTATTAAACTATTCTCCCTCTTTCAAAACCAATTCTACCACATTTTCAATATGATAAGTATGCGGAAACATATCAACCGGCTGATATTGCTTTATGTCATATTGATGTTCCATTAAACTTAAATCGCGGGCTTGGGTTGCCGGGTTGCAGCTTACGTAAATTATTTTAGGCGCATTAGATTGTAACAGCAACTCAACAGCAGTTTTGTGTAAACCTGCCCGTGGCGGATCAACAATAATTACATCGGCTTTCCCATGTTTTTGAACCACCTCTTCAAAAAGTGAACGCACTTCACCTGCATAAAATGTAGCATTATTTATTTGATTGTTGTTTTTATTAATTTGAGCATCTAACACGGCATCTTCTATACTTTCTATACCAATTACTTGTTTACAATATTTAGCCATATACAAACCAATGGTTCCGGTGCCTGAATATAAATCATATACTACATCGCTTAATTTTAAATTGGCAAATTTCAATACAATATCATACAATGTTTTTGCTTGATAACTATTGGTTTGAAAAAAAGATTTGGGACTAATTTTAAAGGTTAAATCACCCAATTGTTCATTAATGTATCCTTTACCCTTCCAGCAAGTAATCGGCAAATCCGTAATCGTATCATTTCCTTTATTATTATGTACGTAATGAAATGAAGTAATTTGAGGAAAGGCTTGCTCAAGATGGCTTAGTAATTCAATAATTTTCTTCGGTTCATCTTCATAAAAATTCATAATAATCATCCACTCGTTTAAAGTGGTGTTTCTAATAAACATGGTTCTTAACAAACCTTCTTGTTGTTGTATATTAAAAAACGACAAGTCATTTTCCAAAGCATAACTTTTCACCCAATTTCTTATTTGATTGGCAAGATCATCTTGTAAATAGCAATGTTGTATATCTACAATTTTATCGTAAAAACCAGGTACGTGCATGCCTAAGGCGGGCTCTTGTTCAATAATTTCTTCGTTTTCAATTTCTTGTGGAGTTAACCATCTGGTATGAGAAAAAGAATACTCCATTTTATTGCGGTAATAAGTTGTTGGCTTGGCTCCGGCTATTGGTAAAGGCTCTGGTAAAGTGAGTTTACCAATCCGTTTTAAAGTATCGGTAACAATTTGTTGTTTATATTTTAATTGGTTTTCATAATCTAAAAATTGCCATTTACAACCACCGCACCATTCAAAATGGCTGCAAAATGGTTCTATTCTTTCGGGTGAAGGTTCAATTAAACGATGTATTTTAGCTTTGGCATAATCCGTGCGGTTTTTTACAACAATTACATCTACCAAATCGCCGGGTACCCCATTTTCTACAAAATAGACTTTGCCTTCTTTTCTGCCAAGGGCTTTTCCTTCGGTGGCAAAATTATTTAAACGTATAAATTCAACAATTTTATTTCTTCTTCTTCGTGCCATACTGGGCAGCAAAAGTAGGTATATTTGTTTGATTACTTGTAATACAGTTTCTCGTTAGCAACTATAAAGTTGATCGTTTTAAAAGTCAGAACTCAAGACCCTAACCAACTAAGTTAACTCGGTACTTTATTTTGCCAACGGTAGGTATTCTGAAAGTAAAAAAAATATCCCCATTAAGCTAATAATGAGGATATTGTAAACTAAACTGGATCTTAACGGTGAATAATTAGTTTTTTAGTGTACACTAAATCTGAAGTATTTATTTTGAGATAATATATACCAGAAGAAAATTGCTGAACATTAAAAGGCAACTCATAGGTACCTTTATTTTGGTTTGCTTTGGTATGCTTAAAAAGCACTTTACCAGATGCATGATGCAAGCTAATTTTCACAGTCGTTTTTTCTGTAAGCTGATAACTTATCGTAAAAAAATCATTTGTGGGATTAGGATAAATTTTATTGAATAGCAGGGTTTGTTTTTGATCATTAAAATTATTCACTTCATTTGGTATGCGATAATTTTGACAAACTTGATCAATTTTAGCCTTAAAATAGCTCCCTTCTTTGGCTTTAAAACCTGGCTTTAATAGTATTTTTTTACCGGCTGTATACTCTGCTCGCGCACCTTCTAAAATACTATTGGTAGCGGTAATTTGATTAAATACATTTACCTGATACAATGCATTAATGTCTTGTTCTTCAACACTATTTTCCAAACAAATTTCTTCTGGGTCATCACAAACTTCCATATTAATTTTTATCGTTTGCTCCTCACACCCTTCAATAAAATAATATGATTTATTGTTTGAAGTGTTTATTTGTTGTGCACTTAAAATACTTTGTTGGTTTAGGTAAACGACAACTGATGCATTAGGCTTAAGCGTTGTAACATACTTTTTAAAGTTTGGTAATAAGTTATAAATAGCTAGGGTGCACAAACCGTGATTCATTAGTTGTACTTTAGCTGAACATGTACAATATTCAATATCCAGAATTGGTTCGCAATTACCTTGATTACAAATTTCGGTACTGGTACAATGGCTACAATCCGTATATTCTAACTCGCAACCATAAGTTAAATAATCCTCGTCACACGGTCCGTAAAAAACTTGATGTTTAATATTTTTGATGCTTGTATTGCGTTTTATAATATCTGAAAGCCGGGTATGGTCAATGTTTATTTTTTCATTAAGGGTAAAAGCCGGGTCATTTTTATAAAAATAGTAATCTCCATCGCGCAGTGCCGTAAATTGTGCGGATAACATAGCATATAAAGTTTGTCCAACCGATGCATTGGCTAAGTGATCTTCTGACAATAAGCCCACCCAAACATCTATATTATTAATATCATTATTATAAGTAGTACTAAGTTTATGTTGTAATATAATATCACTGGTTATATCGTTAAAACTTCTGGCAGGTGCAATACCAAAAGCTATTCTAAATGCATTATAATCATCCAAGCCATGGTCTCTGCCTCGTTGAATATTTAAAGCCACCAAATCAAAACCGGCATTGGGTGGCGCACCAAATAAAAAGCTCCGTAAACTTTCTACAACTTTGGCATCAATTTTTTCTTGAAACTGTTGAGCCAAACCATTTAAAATCGTTTCAATACCTCTATGCTCAATAAAAGAAGGTTTAAAGAAAGCATTAGCCAACGATACGGTTTCCAACAGGTTTCCAACATCGTTATACAAAGTTAATTGATCAGTTACCATGGTATGTCCTAATCTAAAAGCAGCAGTACCAAATACATTTACAATATCTGGCTCCACATCAGGATTATAGCCCTCGTAGTTGGGCAATTGAATGCCAAGGGCAGGTAAAAACTCATTGTACGTAATAGCTTGCAATAGTGCCCCAACTTTTTTTCTGGCTTTTTGGTAAATCAATTCATCATTCGTTATACCACAAGCTATTAGTGCATCACAAATTCTGTTGTGTTCTCTTACAAACAAAATATGTAAACTTGTTAAACCAGGCTGTTCTAAAGCACGTTCATCGCCTGCTGTATATTCATTATTAATTATAGGCAGTATTTCTTCTCCATTGTTAGCTAAAGAGGTTTTTAGTTTGCCTTCTTTAAAAGTTCTTAAATGACGCGCCAACTCGGCATCAGATCCATATACGTTAGAAGCATCAATCCAGGCAGTAATTATATTAATTTGCTCACGGGCAATACTATTCACCCCAGTACCTGTAAATGAGGCAGAGCGTTTAAAAGGTATAGGACTGCTAATGATGTCGTTGGGTAAAGGCAAAATGTCAGCTGTTAAACTATCTGTAGGTGTTAAAATTATATCGTGATCAATAAATTGCCCCCATGTAAAAACAAATGAACTCAATTTGTTAGATGATATGTGATCTTCTGCCTTAAAAATAGTATTACTAATAACCCTTGGATGTGGTCTGCTTTTGCCAACCAAGTCATTCTGCTTATTGTATACATCGGGTATAGAGCGTTTTAAGGGAATGTTAGCACTTCCCCAATTAGTTTTATTTTCATCGCTAATGTTATTGCATTTCCCATCTATATGGCGGTAAATGGGTTGCGATAAACAATTGGTTTTATAGCTATTTTTGTATTGGTCTTTTCTTTTTTCAGTTGAAGGACTAAAAATATTTTTTGATAAGTTTTGTCTGAAATTTATAGAGTAAGGATTTTTTTTAAATGTTGAGTTTTGTATAACATTTCCCTTATTATGATTAATAGATTGAGCACAAGTAAAAATAGATATAATACTTAAGCAAAGAAAACATAAAATATGACTGGCTAATTTATTCAAGATCAAAAAAATTTATAAATGAAAAACTCAGTTAGGGGAAATGATTAATTTCAACAGTTGTTTTGGTAATGCGCCATTATTGCTAATTAGGTAAAATAATTTGTTAAGATAAAAACCAGGCGATATGGTTTCGAGCATACCGCCTGGAAAACTACCTCTATTATAATTCACCACCCATGTAAATTATTCTACTACAAATACGTTTTTATGTAACTTGTCGCTAGCCATACCAATAATCAGATACACACCGCTGGTATAATCTTGTACTTGTACCGCTGTTTGACCAGATGCCTCAATGTTAACATACTCCACCAAAACACCCATACTATTATAAATAGCCAATTCTTCGAGAGGTACGTTCTTATAATTGATTGTTAACCAATTATTAGCAGGATTTGGGAATACGCTGATCAGATTTATACCTTCATCAATAGATTGATTAATGCCAATAGCTTCTGGATCACCAATTCTATCACTTCCACAATGGCCCGAAGTAGTAAAGGTACGTATGTGACTAATATCAGACAGAGCAACATTGCTACATTTAATACTTACTGCCCATTCGTAAGTAGTACAAGCCATCAAATTGTTGAGCTCTACATCTGCATAGTCTGTTTGAAATTCATACCATTTGTGGCTACCTGCTATACGCAGATATAAAGTATACTCAGCATTATTATATTTACTCCAGGCTATTACTGCTTTGGTTGAGCCAATAGACCATTCTTCTAATTTGATGTCATCAATTGAACAAGTGTTTTGCGCTACATTTACATGTATATTTACTTGACCTGTGACTTCGCAACCATTTTTTGCACCTATAACAATATAAGTTTTGTCTTGAGCAGGACTGACGGTGATACAGGCGCCTTCTTTACCATTACTCCACCAGTAACCATCGGCACCGCTAGCACATATTTCAACAGATTGCCCTTTTTCAATTGTTTGATCATCCGTGGTATGAAGATTAAATGAATCATTTACACTTACTTCAATATCTTGGCTGTCTTCACAGCCATTTTTTACACCTTTAACGGTAAAAGTTTTGGTATGATTTGGACTAACAGTTATACATCTTATATCCTCGCCAGTACTCCACCAATAATCATCGGCACCGCTGGCACATATCTCTATTGATTGACCTTTACAAATCCTTTGATCGCCACTAGTTCCTAATTTGAAGGAATCATTTACACTTACAGTGACATTGGCAGAAGCCTCGCATTCATTTTTTCCACCTATTACCAGATAGGTAGTGGTTTCGTAAGGGCTAACGGTAATACATCTTTTGTATTCATCTGTACTCCACCAGTAAGCCTCCGTACCGCTGGCGCAAATTTCTACCGATTGACCTTTGCAGATTGTTTGATCCTCATCTGTTCCTAAATTGAAGGAATCGTTTACGTTTACGGTAATATCACCGGTATCTTCACAGCCGTTTTTAATGCCTAATACCTGGTAAGTTGTCGTTTCGTGCGGACTTACCGTGATGCATCTTTTATCCTCACCAGTACTCCACCAATAACCATCGGCACCGCTCGCACAAATTTCTACCGATTGACCTTTGCAGATATGTTGGTCTCCGTTAATTTGAAGTACGGGTTTTGAACAATTACCTGTTGATCCTTTATATTCAAAATCATATGAATAACAATTTCCATCTCTATCTAGTTGAGGAAATTCATGAACATAAGATCCGTTATTGGCAATTTTAAATTTTGCCCCATAAGCATCAGGTTGACCTGAAAATGTTTTACCAGATGCTAACTTGCCCATGTAGTAGTCTTGTCCATCGCAACCAATTTCCTGGCACCAAATTTCGACTTCGCAACAACTGGTGTTTTTTATTTCAACGCTATGCCGACACCTATCCCCTTCACTACAACCGGATTGTGCATATATTACACTATACAATATTGTAAAACAGAAAATCAGCATTAAATAATTTAAAAATAATTGATTTTTTCTCATAAAATAAAATTAAACTTTCACTAATAATTAAGGGGTATTGCTTCTTTAGTTCAAATACCGGAAGTGTACCTATACAAGTACCTCACCTATTATAAATTTTTGCGCAAAAAATTTATTAGCCATTAACTTATGTAATGTGCCGGTTATTTTAAACTTTAGGAATGAGAAAACCTCGACTGAGTCCCACTAAGCTTGTGTTTTTCAACTCGTCCATCAAAAAATGGCTTTGTCAGGGTTAGCAAATTTATTTTCTCCGCATTCCATAATTGGTTTAGCTCCTATTTGTTTTAAGGATTACTAACCAATTTCATTTTATGTTGAAGCTGTATGAGCATAGCTTCTAATACTTTGTATTTTTTATTTAAGTCTTCGTTTTGTTGCTCTAACATTTTGTTATGTTCGTTAAGTTGAATTAATTGCAAAGCATATTCTTCAATTTTAACTTGTTGCCGCTTGGTTACATCGTGTAGAGATATTTTACCGTCCATTGTTTTCTCCGATTCAAAGCCCAGCAAATATCCATTTTTTTCTATGTGCTCTTTTTCTTCTTCTAGCGTGGGTAAAGTATAGTCTTTATCAAAAACATAATCGCACCAATCATCTTCTACTAAAACTTCTATTGCTCTAATGGTACCACATATATCTAATTTATACATTGGGTCGCTTGTTCCAATACCAATATTTCCATTCTCTTTAATAATCATTTTTTCATGATTCGCAATGCTAAACTTTGTATAGTCGTTATTCTTATGTTCTAAAAGCCAATTTCCACTAGCATCTATTAGCCCAAATTTACTATCGCCAAAGCCTCTAACAGCTCCATAAATTATGGAATCTCTTTCCATAAAAATCATTTGAGCATTTTGGCTGTAATTACTTTTATAAACTAAGGCAGATTGATTATCTCCACCAAAAACCTGATTTCTTAATAGCACATAGCCATCGGTGGCAGTCAATTGGCAATAGGCGGTAGAAGTACCCAATATGATAAGCAGCGTGGTTAATATGTTAATATATATATATTTCATTATTATTAATTTATTTAATGATTAAATAGCTTAGACCGATTGATTAAGTGAACTCGTGTAGTGTTAGTTGATAATTAGTTTTTGACTTTCTCCTTTATCACCATCAGTTACTAGCTGATAAAAATATACACCGGCAACTAAATCAAAAAACTGAGTTGTATTAGCCTCTTGCCTTTCCTTCAATTCGGTTTTATACAAAGTTTTTCCATTTATATCGTAAATAAACAGTGCTGCTTTTTGTACCTCAGCATTAATAGTATAATTAATATTTAATGTTTTAGTTGATGAGGGATTGGGGGATATTTGAACGATGTTCGTTCTTTTTTCTCCAGATTGACCGGGTCTGCCAATGTTTATTTTTGCCTCCAAAGCGGTTAATCGATCTTCCATATCGGATAGTTTGCCTTTCAATTCATCATTTTCTTTGGCGAGTTCTTGTATGCTGATCAACATTTCAAAAAACATGTTGTTGTAATCTCCGGCAGCGCGTAAACCACCATCCCATTCAAAATCAAATACATTAGAATAATGTTGTTTAAATTGTTCTGCTGATAAGGTCCAACGCTTACCAAAACTTCCTTCAACCGTACCTACATCAAGAGATTTTATTCTATTGAATGAACTTTTATAAGTCATTGAATGGTTGGTATCTGCATTTTTTTCTGAACCTTCATCGGGCCAGTCAATATCATGACCATTAGGTAAATAAGTGGCATTATAGGCAGATTCTGCACTAAAAATATGATAACCCGGTGCTTGTAAGGAGATACCAAATCGATTGCCGCAAGGAAATACTGCACCAACCCGTCCAACAGAAATAGAGTATACTGGCAGTTCTTCATCATCAATGATTATTTTATTGGTTTTGGCAACAATAGTATCAATTGTTCCCAATACCGAATGTTCGCCGGTTTCTATGGTATCGGGCTTTAGGATTAAAGTATCTGGTTCTATTACTGGGGCATCCGGTTCAAAAATTATGGAATCATCTTCAAACAAAAATACACCCCGGTTAAAATGGAAAGAATTTTCACCAAAATAGGCAGTAGTGCCTTCAAAACTTAGCGTATCTTCATCAAAACTTGTTTCCGAGCCAAAAATTACAGAGCCATTATATAATTCCATCAAGCCTTCTTCACCAAAAAACAGTGTATCATCCTCAAAAAACAACGAGCCTTGTTCAAACACTAATTGACCGTAATTGATACTCAACGTATCTGATTCTGTGAAAACCGCAGATAATTGAGCTTTTGTATTAAAATTTAATAAAAAACATAAGGTAAATAAACATGCATATAGCTTTAAATAGTTTATCAGGAGTGTTTTTTTAAACTTCCAGTTTAGTTTAAACGTCATAATATATAAATTCAAGTTAAATGATTGTATGTTGTGCAACTAGCAATAATACTGATTATATTAATTTAGAGTGCAATAGTATAAAAGAAGTTGCCTTATACTAAAGAAAAAAAACAAGATAAATATTGAAACCGAGCTATCTCTTGTCTTCCAATAATTGCTTTATGTTGTTCATTTTCAATTACTTAAAAGAAACTGGCAATAGTGTTTTTAAAAGTAATAATTTGTGCCTATTTTAGCTAAATGAAAAGTGAATGGATTCGCAACATACAAATTATAAAGCATTTTAATTCTAACCGATACATCAAAACACGTTGCTTAAAAA
>CALHDG010000146.1 GCA_938023075.1 uncultured Chitinophagales bacterium | reverse complement strand
ATTATCAAAGTCATAACTCAAAGCCACTTCCCGTAGTTTTATCCAGGTGTTTTGTATGATGCCGGTGGTGCTTAGTTGTCCGGCACCCCAACCGCCTGCTGTGCCGATGTGCTTGTAATAATAATGTACTACTTTGTCGTTGGGTGTGCCGTCTGCATATACGCCAGGTAATATTACGCCAATGTTTCGGGTGTTGCCTTCAGGGTCGTTGGGGTCAATATAAGGTAAGCCGCCGCCGTTGCGCTCTACTAAGGTTTCGGGGCTTTGTCCGTTTTCTAAACCGATGGTGTACGATCCGGCGTAAATATCACCGCCCCATTTGGTATCGACTAAAGTGTTGAGCCGGAAATTTTTCCAACCTAAGCGCATCGTCCAACCGCCTATAAAATTAGGAGAGGCATTGCCAATGGGTACGCGGTTGCTGGTGACTAAATATTCCCTGCCGTCGTTGGTCAAAATGGGTTGGTTGGCGGTTTCGTGGTACACATAATCATAGCCGACTATGGTTCCATATTCTTGTCCTTCTTGCACCGAAATTGCCGGACCATTGTTCCCCCATATATTGGCTAATTCTAAAGATTTCGCACCATTGCCCAAGCTAATTACATAATTTCTATTTCTTGAAAGGTTCAAACCGGTTTCCCAAAAGAAATGTTGCCGTTTCATAATGGCTAAGTTGGCGGTTAACTCAATGCCTTTGTTTTGCAGTTCGCCGGTATTAATTCTAATGTTGTCCGCACCGGAAGAAGCCGGCAAAGGCGCATCCAAAATTTGACTGAACGAGTTGATTTGGTAATAGGTAAAATCTACATTTAATTTATCTTGCCAAAGCCCAATGGTTGTGCCAATTTCATAAGAGTTAGCGCGTTGTGGTTCTAATGCAATGGGTGGAACGGTTGCTGGAAGATTGGCAGTTTGACTACCTCCAAAACTGCCGGTCCGGTACACAAAATCTAATTGATAAGGGTCGGTATCGGAACCGGTTTGGGCATAAGCAGCTCTCAATTTCCAAAAGTTCAGGGGGGTGTTTTTTAATTTAGTTTGGAAAATTTCTGATACAATAAAACTAACAGAAGCCGAAGGATAAAAGTAACTATTGTTATCTGCTGGTAAAGCCGACGACCAATCGTTTCTGCCGGTGACTTCTACAAACAAAAAATCATCATAACTAACATTTAAAAAACCATATAAAGAGTTGATCTTTTTACGGTAACGGTTTTCAAAAACGGAAGGATTATCGGTGGCATCTTCTACCTCATCCACAAAATTATTAAAGCTGTATAAGTAAGGGTTAATCCATTCGTTTTCAGCATTGCGGGCAGATAAGCCATAGAGATTTCGTTCCCATTGCGTACCTCCAAAAGAGAGACTTGCCTTGAAGCGTTCTGTCAAAAAATGGTCTTTATGAGCCGTGATTAAAAAATCATTATTGTTTACCCTGTCTCGCGAAAGGTCGTTGGTATAAAACCCATTTTCAATACCCAAAGCATCGGTGGGTTGGTTACGTACTTCAAATTGATTGAGGTTAAAATCCATACCCAAACGAGCTGTTGCGTTTAGCCAATCCGTAATATCATAAGTAAGGTTGAGTGCGCCAATCAACTTGTCTCTGGTTTGTTCGGTATTGTTGTTTTGTACATTCCACCAAAGGTTGCCACTAATATCTTTAAACGGAAAAGCACCACCATAATCATTGCGCGAACCATCGGGCAAAAAGTTGAGGGTTTCTTCTAAACCTTTATAACTGCGTGGAAAAGAGTAGAGAAATCCTTTGGCAAAAGAGTTGTTGTTATCGTCACCAAGCGTTGGACTGTTGAGGCGGTAATAATCAATATAAGAAAGCGATAAATCGGCTTTAACTTTTGGGGAGATGTTTAAACGGGAACCGAGGTTAATGGTATTTTGCTGGTAATTGCTATTGGGTATGATGGCTTGATGATTGCTGTGCGTTGCCGAAACCCGGATGCTGCCCATCTCACTTCCACCCGAAAAAGAAACATTGTGCGTAGTAGTTTGTCCATTTTGAAAGAAGGCTTTTAAGTTGTTTGGCTGCGGATTATAAGGACGCATTTCTCCATCCCACCATTTAATCATTTGTCCTTCCATTCGCGGACCCCAAGAAGCGCCGGTTGAAAAGTTGCCAAACAAAACGACCGTATTTTTACCATTCAGTTCTGCATTATAATCGGCTATTCCGCTTGGATGTAAAAAATTCCCATCAGCATCTAATTTAAAACTTGGTTCTAACAAACTTACCGGACCACCAACTCCAAATTCATTTTGCACTTCCCTAAAATAGTAAGGCTGAATAATTTTATGTTGAATAGAATAACTAACGCCCAAACCTTTTTGTTGGCTTCCTCTTTTGGTAGTAATTAGCACCACGCCGTTGGCACCACGTGCACCATATAATGCCGATGCGGTTGGTCCTTTTAAAATGTTCACTTCTTCAATGTCTTGCGGATTGATGTTGTTGATAGCCGAACCCCAATCAACTCCTCTGCCAATATTTTCTAAGCCCGGTGCATTTTCTAATGGAACTCCATCTACTACAATTAACGGTTGGTTGTTAGCATCAATATTGTTGTTGCCCCGAATGACGATTCTGGAAGTTCCACCATCCACACCATTGGGTGTGCTAATTTGTATGCCTGCCGATTTGCCACTTAAAGAATTGATTAGATTGGGTGCGTTGGATTGCAGTAATTCCACACCATCAAAACTTTCGCTGGAATAGCCCAATTCTCTTTTTTGGCGTTTGATGCCGAGTGCGGTTACTACTACTTCTTTTAGTTTTTTAGAATCGGTGCTTAGACTTACATCAATTATGTTTTGTCCTTCAATAGCAACTTCCTGTGTTTCGTAGCCGATGTAGGAGAAGATTAAAATGCCGTTTTTATCAGGAACAGCTAATGTGTATTTTCCGTCCAAATCGGTTACTGTACCTAAACCGAGTCCATTTTGCACACTTACATTTACACCAATTAATGGCAAATCATCTACTATGTCAATTACAGTTCCACTAATTTGATGTTGTGCTTGAGTTTGATTATATAATAAGCTGAAAACAACGAGTAAAAAGATATAGCGATTTGTTGACATGTAAACTTTTTTGATGAACCAAAGTTAAGATTATATCTTAGTATTGCTATCATCAAATTTTTGAATTTTCTTTTTGTAAAGATTATTCTTTACTTAAGTTTCGGTGTTAAATTTAAACGTTAAAATGTGCTGTTGTTTTTTGTAATTGTACGAAGCACCGAAGTTTGCAAACTAGCCCCGATTGCAGCGGTTATGCCATTTTGAGTGGCTTTTGCAGCGTTGGCAAAATGGCATTTGAGCGGAAAGCGGGACTCACCTTAGTATAATGCTACATGGTTTCGCTTCAAAAAAAAATTTTAATGCAAAAATATCAACTACTTTATTAGATTTATTTTCTCCACTTTCCTAAGCTGAGCTTATCTATTATTTTTGTAAAATTATTACTAAAACTTGAGTTCCTTATTTAAAATTTGAACAGTTTCAGTTGATGCTGCGACCACGGCAATAGGCATCACCTAAATAAATCCGACAACCGGTATAAAAAGTAACAGCATAAAAACCAAGCCATTGCCAATTGCAATACCTCTATGTTGACGAACAAATTGAATGCTTTCTTTATAAGTGAAATGTCGTTCCATCGTAAAATCCATATTACTGAAGCCCACATAATATGCCTGAACCAGAAAAATCAATAGGGTAAATACCATACCGATAACCGGTATAATGCTAAGTAAAAGTAAGGGGATTATCAGACTTAACTCACACAGTAAATTTCTAATATTTATGCGAATGCCTCTAACTAACTGTTCTACAAAAGTAGAATTTCGGTTTGTTTGTAAAAGCTTTCCGGTAAAGTGAATTTCTATCTTTTGCGAAACCGGGCTCATAAAAGATGCTGACAACGCCATTACAATATGATTGTAGATTACTAAACCTAAAGCAATGATTATTAAGGCACTAAAAAATTGACTTATTGTGTTAAATACATTTGCTCCCCATTCCCAAAACCATATTTTACTAATAAAATTTGCTGTGTTATCAGATAACATATTAAAATGGGGATGGCAAAGAGGTTGGAAAATGAAATGACATTTCGCTAGAAAATGTCATTTCTGAAATAAAAAACATTTTTATTGAATAACCAATTTATGCGTTTTGTCATTATTTCCGTTGTTCGCTTCAACTATGTTTATTCCTTTTTGAAGGGTCAAAAGTTCTGTATCTAATAAAAATAACATTCCTTCATACTTCTTTTAAAATTCTTTTTTAATATTACCGTTTTAACAAAATCATCATTAAACCAAATTATTGAAAAAGTTAGATCGCTTAATACTGCAATCTTTTATCGGACCATTTGTGGCAACATTTTTTATTGCCTTGTTTGTGTTGGTTATGCAATTTTTGTGGAAATACATTGATGATTTAGTAGGCAAAGGCTTAGAATTTAGCATTATTGCCGAATTAATATTTTATGCCAGTGCCGGTTTAGTGCCCATGGCTTTACCTATTGCGGTGTTGCTTTCTTCTATTATGACTTTTGGTAACTTAGGCGAACATTACGAATTGGTGTCTATGAAGTCTTCTGGCATTTCGTTATTACGGATTATGGCAAGTTTAATTTTTGTAGTCATTTTTTTGGCAGGGGTGGCTTTTTGGTTTTCTAATTATTTGCTACCCAAAGCCAATTTAAAATATGGCGTTTTATTGTATGATATTACTCATAAACGCCCGGCTTTTGATGTGCAGGAAGGGGCTTTTTACAATGGTATTGAGGGCTACAGTTTAAAGGTAGCTAAAAAATCTGCCGATGGAAAAACCTTACACGATGTATTGATTTACGACCACACCAAAGGGCGCGGCAACAGCAACGTTACTATTGCCGAAAAAGCCATTATGCATCCCGACCCAAGTGGTAAATATTTAACCTTTCAATTAATAAACGGAGAGCAATACGAAGAGCAACAAGCCAAACCAAAGCCCAGAAAAGATGACAACTTTGAACATATGCGCACCAGATTTAAAGAATATCATAAAGTATTTGATATGTCGGGCTTTGAAATGAAAAACACCAATGAAGAATTGTTTAAAAAGAATTATCAAATGCTCAACATCCGGCAGTTACAGTTTTCGGTGGATTCTATTGATAAAGAAATTGATAAACGCTCTACCATCTTACACAAACATTTAAAAAAATACATCGCTTTAGAAAAAGATACCGTAAAAAAAGATAGCCTTGCCAAGCCTGAACGGTTCATACAATCTTCTATTTATGAAACCAAAAAAATGCCTGATGAGGACAAAACTGAAACCTTAAGCAATACCGTTAAAAGCCCAAAACTTTCGCATCGTGGAGGTTTAAAAAAATCTATAACATCAAAAAGCGAGGATACAACCAAGCTCCAATCAAAAACTCAAACTGCTGAAATAGCCGATAGTCTTCAAGCCAACCAAATGGACACCTTAGCAAATTACTTTTTTGATCCTCATCCCGATTCTACGGTGCTATCAATGATTCCTATTCAATACAAAGAAAGAATAATTAACAGAGCCTTAGACAATGCTAAAAATTCTAAAGGTTATGTAAACGTTGCTCGCCGCGATATCCAAATTAAAGGTCGTTCTAAAAATAAATATCATATGGAATGGCATCGAAAATTTGTATTATCTATTGGTTGTATTATGCTGTTTTTTATTGGCGCACCCTTGGGAGCCATTACCCGTAAAGGTGGTTTGGGCTTACCGATGATTTTATCCATCATCTTTTTTGTGTTGTATCATTTATTGAACACCTTTGGTAAAAAACTAAGTGAAGAATTTGTGTTAACCCCTTTTTATGGAATGTGGTTATCCACTATTTTACTAACACCCGTAGGCATATTTTTAACCTACAAAGCGCTAAACGATAGCAATTTAATAAATATAGATGCCTATGCCGATTGGTTTAGAAAACGTTTTGAAAAATTGGGTTGGATAAAAACGGAACCGGTTTTATGAACGTATTACAAGTCTGCAAAAAAATGCCGGTTCCCACCAAAGATGGAGAAGCCCTCGCCATTTTAAATATGACTACACTTTTGATTGAGCAACAAGTTCAAGTAACACTTTTAGCAATTGCTACTCAAAAACATCCGGGCAATTTAGCTGACTTACCAAAAGATATTAAAAATCATATTCACTTTAATCAATGTAATGTTAACACCAACTTTAACGGATTGACTTTCTTAAAATCGGTTATACAAGGAGATGCCTATACATTAAATCGTTTCTATTCAATAGATTATGAAAAGTTAATACAACAAACGCTTCAACAACAGCAGTTTGACATTGTTCAGTTAGAAGGTTTGTATTTATTGCCCTATGTTGAGCTTATTAGAAAATTCAGCACTGCTAAAATTGTGTTACGGGCGCATAACGTTGAGCATCACGTATGGCAAAATTTATCTACAAACAGCAGCAATTATCTAAAGAAAAAAATATATCAATTCAATGCCAATAGTTTAAAATCTATCGAAGAAAAATCATTAGAATCTATTGATGCGGTGGTCAGCATTTCAACAGAAGATCAGACTTTTTTCAAGCGTCAACACCATATTCCATGTCTTAATATTCCATTTGGTGTTCAGTTAGATGATTACCAAATACATCCGTCTTTAAGTGAATCGGTTTCTATATCCTTCATTGGTTCATTAGATTGGTTGCCTAATATTGAAGGGCTACAATGGTTTATCGAAAAAGTTTGGACTTCAATTCATCAACAATTTCCAAAAATAAAATTTCATATTGCGGGTAGAAATATGCCCGCATCTTTTAAAAAAACACATGCACCCAATGTAATTATTGAAGGGGAAGTACCTTGTGCCAAACAGTTTATTGCCGCCCACCCTATTTTTGTAGTTCCGCTATTATCAGGCAGTGGTATGCGTATTAAAATTATTGAAGCCATGGCATTACAAGCCGCAGTAGTTTCAACGCCACTTGGGGCAAGCGGTATTCAGTACACCAACCAAAGTAATATATTAATTGCACAGAATCCCGCTGAATTTTCAAAGTCTATTGGTTCTTTAATTAAAAATACTTCTTTAAGAAGTCAGATTGCTAAAAATGGTAGGCAGTTAGTTGAAAAACAATATAATAATTTGCAGCTTAGTAAAAGTTTAGTCAATTTTTACAGAACTTTGTTGCATTGATATTGTTGAAAATTATATTCTGGTTTTCTTTTGGATCATTATTATATACTTACATAATATATCCATTGGTTTTGCAATTTTTAGCAAGAGGTAAACAATTGAACCTTGCTGCGTTTACGGAAAAAGCTGCAGATGATTTACCGCACGTTTTCATATTTATGGCAGTTTATAATGAAGAGTTAGTTATACAACAAAAGCTGCACTCAATTAATCAAACGAATTACCCTACACATAAAATGAAGTTATTGATCGGTTCTGATGGTTCTACTGACCAAACTCATCAGATCATTAAAAATTTTAGTAAAGATGATTCTATTGAATTGTATATTTTTAAAGGTCGTTTAGGAAAACCTCAAATTATTAATTTGCTACACGAAAAATATCTAAGCCAAATAAAAGAACCCAATTATGATATATTGATTTTAACAGATGCAAATGTGTTGTTTGAACCAGATACAATTTTTGAATTGGTCAAATTTTTTAAAGCAAAACAAACCGGTATAGTGGGTGCAACTATTAAAAATACTAATAACGTTAAATCACAAATATCAACATCCAAAAAAGACCAAACCTCATTAAACACTCAAAAAGGAATTGGCTTTTTGGAGAAACAATATATTTCAAGAGAAAATCAAATAAAACATTACGAATCGGTATTGTTTAAAAAAGCCATGGGTGTTTTTGGAGGATGTTATGCCTTGCGGGCAAAATGGTTTCAACCTGTTCCGGCTAAATTTATTGTAGATGATTTTTACATCAGCTTAAGCATCTTAAAGAAAAAATATAATATAATACAAAACTTAAAAGCCCTTGCTTACGAAGATGTACCCGGCAAATTAAAAGAAGAGTTTAGAAGAAAACGGCGGATTGGAGCCGGCAACATGCAAAACCTGCATTATTTTAAAAACAGTTGGTTTCCGCCTTTTGATGCTACGGCTTTCGCCTTTTTTTCGCATAAAATATTACGTTGGTTTGGTCCTTTTTGTATCCTGTTTTGTTGGTTAAGTGCTTTGGTACTTGCTGTCAATTGTCGGCTATTTTTGCTTTTTTTTCTGGTTCAAACAATTTTAGTGTTGATTGCCCTACTTAATTACATTTTAAAAGATACCTTTGCTTTGCCAGCTTGGATAAAATTTATTGGATATTTTTATGCGATGAATTTGGCACTATTGCTGGGTTTTTTTGATTATTTAAAAGGAATAGAAACAAATGTCTGGGAACCAACTGAACGGAATGTCGGCTAACGATCATATTAAGATTGATACCATAGAAGCGGCTTTAGAAGATATAAAGCAAGGTAAGTTAGTTATTGTAATAGATGACGAAGACCGGGAAAATGAGGGCGATTTAATAACCGCTGCGCGTAATGCCACCCCAGAAATTGTCAATTTTATGGCAAAATATGGTAGAGGTTTGGTTTGTACTCCATTGTTGCAAGAACGTTGTACCGAATTAGAACTACCCATGATGGTTGAACACAACACTGCCTCCCACAAAACGCCCTTTACCGTTTCGGTTGATTTGTTGGGGCACGGCTGCACAACCGGTATTTCAGCCTCCGACCGGTCAAAAACCATTATGGCTTTAATTAACCCGCAAACCAAGCCGCAAGACTTGGGCAGACCAGGACATATTTTTCCTTTAAAAGCTAAAAAAGGGGGCGTTTTAAGACGCACCGGACATACCGAAGCAACTATCGATTTAGCCCGTCTATCCGGTTTCGAACCTGCCGGCGTGTTAGTCGAAATTATGAATGAAGACGGCACCATGGCACGTTTGCCCGAATTGCGAAAATTTGCAGATCAACATAATTTAAAATTAATCACTATCAAAGATTTAGTAGCCTACCGCTTAAAAACCGAAACCTTAATTAAAAAAGAAGTTGAAATTAATATGCCAACCAAATACGGCAATTTCAAACTTTGCGCCTATACCCAAACTACCACCGGCGAAACCCATCTTGCCATAAAAAAGGGAACTTGGGAAGCCGATGAGCCCGTTTTATTGCGCGTACATTCTTCTTGCTTTACCGGCGATATTATTGGCTCTTTACGTTGCGATTGCGGCGATCAATTAGAAGCTGCCTTGCGTAAAATTGAAGCCGAAGGAAAGGGGGTGGTTTTATATATGCACCAAGAAGGGAGAGGTATTGGTTTGTTGAACAAACTAAAAGCCTATAAATTGCAGGAAGAAGGACAAGATACCGTTCAGGCAAATGAATCCTTAGGTTTTAAAGCCGATCAACGCGATTATGGTATTGGAGCACAAATTTTACGCGATTTAGGGGTTCAAAAAATCCGGTTAATGACCAATAATCCGAAAAAAAGAATTGCCCTACGGGGATATGATTTAGAAATTGTTGAAAACGTTTCGATTGAAATTGCGCCAAACCCACATAACGAAAAATACTTAGAAACCAAACGGGATAAGTTGGGGCATGAGATTTTGAAACAATCTTAGTTTTTTAAGAAAATATATTTTTTGAAGCGAAACTTCGTGTTTCAAATTGACGGGCTCCCCGCTATCCGCTCAAATGCCATTTTGCCCCCGCTTCAAGCCTTTGCTGCAATGGCATAACCGCTACTATCGGGGCTATGCTTCCAACTTTACTTTTTCAAATATACCTTTCCAAACACGTGTATTCGGTTTAAAATTCAATTATAATTTATAGCTTGGAATTTGTTATTTAACATTTTGACTTTACATTCGCAGCATGAAACAATTAATAGAATGTGTACCCAACATCAGCGAAGGTCGAAATCCTGATATATATAATACTATTGCAAATACGGTTGAACAAATTGAAGGCGTTAAGCTGTTAGACGTAGATCCCGGTGCAGCCACCAATAGAACAGTAATCACCTTTGTTGGTGAACCTCAACCAGTTATTGAAGCGGCTTTGCTGCTTATAAAAAAAGCCAGTGAATTAATTGATATGAGCAATCATACGGGTGAACATCCTCGTTTTGGTGCGACAGATGTTTGTCCCTTAGTGCCCATTGCCCATATTGAGATGAAAGAGGTAGTCGCTTATGCCCATCAATTAGGTGAACGCATTGGAAAAGAGTTGGAACTAAGTGGCTATTTTTATGAAGAGGCTGCCACATCAGACGACCGTAAAAATTTAGCAACCGTTCGGGCAGGTGAATATGAAGGGCTTTCAAAAAAAATAAAACAAGCCGATTGGAAACCTGATTTCGGACCAGCAAAATTCAATAAACAATTTGGTTGTGTTGCCGTTGGAGCAAGAGATTTTCTGGTGGCATATAATGTAAATCTCAATACTACTTCAACCCGACGGGCAAATTCAGTAGCTTTTGATGTACGAGAAAAAGGTAGAATTAAAAGAGAAGGTGACCCGGTTACTGGGGCTATTGTAAAAGATAAAGAAGGTAATGCGGAATGGATGCCCGGAAAATTAAAGGCAGTAAAAGGTATTGCCTGGTTTATTGAGGAATACGGCATTGCTCAGGTTTCTATGAACTTAACCAACATTAGTATTACTGCCGTTCACGAAGCATTTGAGGCTTGTAGAGAAAGTGCCAACCAAAGAGGTCTGCGGGTTACGGGTTCAGAGTTGGTGGGTTTAATTCCAAAAAAATCTTTAATTGAAGCTGGTCAATTTTACCTAAAAAAACAAAATCGTTCTACGGGTGTGGCTGAAAGTGAATTGATCAAAATTGCCATAAAATCATTAGGTTTAGATGATTTAGCTCCCTTTGATCCAAATAAAAAAATAATTGAGTATGTAATGGAAAGTCCAGAAGCTCGCCCTCTTGTAAAAATGCCCTTATGGAGTTTTGCAGATACCACTGCCAGTGAAAGTCCGGCACCGGGAGGAGGCTCAATAGCCGCTTATGTTGCCGCACTTGGTGTAGCTTTGGGTACGATGGTTGCCAATTTAAGTAGCCATAAACGCGGTTGGGATGATAAGGTTGAGTTTTACAGCAATTGGGCAGATAAAGGACAAGCTCTAAAACATGAATTGTTACATTTGGTAGATAAAGATACACAAGCATTTAATGAACTAATGATGGCTTTTAGATTAAAGAAAAATAGTGAAGAGACGATTAAAATTAGACAAGAAGCGATTGAAGTAGCCACCAAAAATGCCACGGAAGTGCCGTTTAAAGTGATGCAGAAAGCTTTAGAAAGTATGGATATTATGAAGGCAATGGCAGAAGAAGGTTTGCAAAGCTCGGTAAGTGATGCTGGTGTTGGGGCTTTATGTGCCCGTTCGGCAGTTAAAGGTGCCTTTTTAAACGTAAAAATTAATGCCAAAGATATAGCGGATAGAAAATGGGCAGAAAAAAAGATAAAAGCTGGTTTGCAAATTGAATTAAAAGCTCAGGAACTGGAAAATACTATTTTAGAAATTGTTGATGGCAAGTTATAACAAGAAGAACCTAAGTTAAAATTCAAGCACAGATATAGCCGTAACTATATCTGTGCATCATACAAAATTTGACTTTATTTAAGTATTATTTTTTCGATATGATGTGTTGACTCATTATGCATCTCAACCAAATAAACACCTTTTGGCAGATGATTTAAATCCATATTGATTATCCCATTACTTACTTTATTGCTTTCGTATTGATAGCTTATTTTTCCATAAATATCAGTTACGGTAATTGACAGTTTTTCATTTGAATATAAACCTGCATCTACAAATACAAGTCCATTACTTGGATTAGGATAAACCTTTAATATATCAAGACCACCTACTTTTGAATTCTTTTGGGCAATCCCGCTACTAACCACACGCACTACCAAAATTAACGTCTTTCTACAAAATTCGTTACCAACAGTATAATATAGTTTTCGAGTTCCTTCATTATTTGAACCAAAGAAATACCAAGTATCACCACTGGGTATGCTAAAACTGATAATTTCATCTCCCTTCCAAACACCGGAATTATCGCCTGTAACCATTTCTCTAAGATTAACATATTCGCCTATTTGTAGTGTAATCTCTTTTTCCACTAATGAGGCAGTAGGTTTTGCACGCACATTTACGTCAATTAAAACAGGTTCACTTTCACAAATTTCCTCTTCTGTAAAACGAATAAAAGAAGTGACCCAAAATTTTCCCGATCCCGGCTTCGAAGTATCTAAGCTAAAGTTAGCCGTTGAACAAACTGAAAAGGGAAACTGACAAATCCGTAATAACTCGCCGGGTTCGCCTCTATTGTCTGAATAAAAACGATAGTTTTCTAAAAACGGTTTCCGAATAAAACTCCATAATTGATCTTGACATAAGTCAATTTCAGTAGTTACTTCCGGTGGATCAATTGGGTTATTTGTATTATAAAACCGTTGAATACAAGCCCGCTGATTGCCTCGGCTATCTTCAATTACATAACTATAAATAGTCAAGGTAAAATCTGGATTGACTCCATCCGCCTGATCGGGTTCAAAAATCAAATCATCTAATATAGAAGTGTTGCCTGATGGTATAAAATCAACCAACTCTAAAGCAGGTGGGGTAGTATTTGGTACACATAAATAAATTTCCGTGTCTTCTGGGCAAACTACCTCCGGTGAAATACATTCATAGGTACAGTCTCCACTATCTTCCGTTGCGCTGCTGTTATAATTACACGCGCTTGGGTCTGTACAACCTGGCTCATATGCTTGGTTCATATTTTTAATAATGGAGTTTTGAGTTACATCTGCCGCATATGCCTGCAAATTGAAGAAGGTATAACTCAGCATAAATAAAATGGCTAATTTTTTTTTCATATCTATCATAAATTTAACAAAACAATTTTTGTTATTGTGTTGATTTAAAATTGAATAATCATTTTAGAGTGGATTTAAAAATAAAAAAACCTTAACAATATCCTACAATAATTATTAAGTAGTTGACTTAATGCTACTTAGCAAGTGATAAGTAAATTTTTACGATTTCATAATTCATTTTAGATGAATTTACTATCATTGTGGATTTTTAATATTCAATTTTGGCTGCTTGCTTAATTTTTATGATCAGATGTACATTTTATCTTGTTATACATTGGATTTCTACAATTTTGTGCTTCTTATAAAAATAAATAAAAAAGGTTGCTTTAACTAAAAAACAACCTATTAATCGAATATTTTATACAATTTAGGGATTGATCATAATACAATAAAAACAGTATTACATTATCCTTCAGTTACAGGACGCGGGAATTGGTCATGGACCTGATCTCCGTCTCTATCTAAAGGAAGTTGATTTAACCGCCCCCATCTTCTCATATCAATCCATCTATGCCCTTCACCAAATAAAGAATATCTTCTTTCGTAAATTAACTGTTCTGTAACCGATGCATCATCATTTTCTCCATCATATTCTGGCAAACCGGCAGCCGCACGTATAATATTAATCGCCTCAATTGCTTTAGCATTGTCTGTACCGATATTGGCTTCGGCATATATTAAGATCAACTCTTCATTACGTATTAAAGGGAAGGGCGAAGCGTTAGATTCAACTATGCTTACCAAATACGAACTACTTAAATCATCGATACTTACCGGATCCTTTAATTCCATTACCTTCGAAATTCTGCCATCGCCATCTTCAATATCTGCAATAAAAGTAGGATGCGCCATATAATTATCTACTTCAGGCACATAGAAAAAAGGATTAGGCAAATCATTACCCGTGGCACCGCCATATTCATAATAAACACCGTTATTTAAATCAGCATTTAAATCCATAAATGAATTTTCGCAGGCGATAATGGCTCCAGAAGGATCTCCCATATACAACGCTACTCTTGCCGCTAAGGCTCTGTTCCAATTAGCTAAAGCTTCTGTTTGGCTATCTCCGGCGGTTGCAAATCCTTGTAATGCCCAAATTACATCTTCCGGTTCTGTATCGGTCAATTGCGCATAAGCACCATCAAGTATATTTTTTACAGCACCTAAAGTTTCTTGATAGCTACCGGTAAATGGTCCTAAGTTAAACGGATCTTCCACATCAATACGCATGCCATTTTCATACTGACGATTGCCTTCTCTTAAAATTTCATAGGCTATTACGGTATTGGCAAAGCCCATAATCCCATTGATTTCTGATTCTGTAAGAGAAGCAGTTGTTTTGCTTAGCGCAGTTTTAAGCAAATTTGCATTTCTAATAGCACGGTAGGCTCCACCAAAGGCACGTGTAGTTAAAAATCCATTATTATCTAAACTGCTGCCATTGCTGCCCAACAATTCGCTGGTGTAACGTGGGTCGGTTCCTCTCATATCATAGTATTCTCTACCGATTGTGCTTACTGTCCAAAAATGAAAGTTTGCATCTACCCGTTGAACGGCTTGAACACCAATTGCTAAGAGTTTCAAATCGGCTAAAGTAGCACCGTTTTCTACACTTTCAACGGTGGGTGCATTTGGATTTAACACCTCTTCTACTTCACAAGAGGTTAATCCTATAAAAAAAATTAATATAAATATTGATAATAAATTTTTCATGGCTTTCTAATTTTAAAAGGTTACATTTAAATGAACATTAAAAGTTCGGCTTGCCGGATAAGGTGTTACTTCAACTGAATTGATTAATACATTATTTCCAAAATTAGAAACCTCAGGATCATAGCTGTTATAATCAAAAATGTTGACTAAGTTTTTAGCAGATACGCCTATTCTAAAATTATTTGCCCAAGCAATTGATGCATCTCCTAAATTGTAATATAGACCAATTTCTCTCAATCTTAAATAGCTGGCATCTTCAATAAATCCTGCGGGATGAACCGGAAAAGTAGATAATCTATACTCCCCGTTGGTCAATTGTCCTGATGGATCTAAACCGGTGTCATCAAAATCCCAGGTGGTTTGTCCAAAATCATATAATAAAGTCGACAGATTAATACCGTCTCCGCCATTTTTCCAATGGACTAACCAATTCAATTCAAGATTTTTGAATAATATTATACTGTTGGTCCATGACATATTAAAATCCGGTTCCATATCTCCATAAACCATAAAGCCATCACCTTCAGGGTCAACATTAGAGCAATCCGTTTCACTTTTGCAACGGGACTGGTCTATCGTTCCAATTAATTGTGTAGCCGGAGAGCCTTCTTCAATTCTTCCTGCACCCAAAAAGGCAGCAAATCCACCGGTATTAAATGCAGGAATATCTAACCTGGTTACCTCCGATTGATTTTTCCACCAATTTAAACCTAATGCCCAAGAGATATTTTTATTGTTGACCAATTCGGTCTCTAAGCCTAATTCAATACCTCTGTTTTCCAAAGCTCCTGCATTAACTACTCTGTTTGAAAATCCGCTGGATGTTGGTATATTTTGACGCAATAATAAATCATCAATAGTTTTAATATAATAGGTAGCATTAAATAAAATATTATTATTCCAAAAGCCTAAATCTGCTCCAAACTCCAGTTCCGATTGTGTCTCTGGTTTAACGTTTGGGTTGCCCTGCAAAGCATTGGTGAACAAGCCGGCATTGCCATTAACTGATGAAGGGTCTAAGGCATTAAACCGGTCGCCAAAACCAGCAAAGCGGGCAGATTGCCCAAAGGCTACTCTTGGTTTAAATTGTGTTAAAAAACCAAAATCAGCAAATTTGTGAATATTGATTGCCAAGTTAGCTTTTGGGTTCCAAAATATTTGGTTAGGGTCTCCGTTGTTAGAAGATTTGTCTGCTCTTAAACCAGCAGTGGCAATAATTTTATCATCCCAATTAATTTCTTCTTGAATAAAAGCTCCTTTAATTTGATCTTGTAATTTCTCCTGCCCTACAGTTTGATTTTCTGACTGATCTACATTGGTTTGTGATCCATTTAATCCAGAGGCAATAATTCTGGTAACATCGCGGTCACGATCTAATTGAATGGCTCCTATTTGAGTTCTTAAATTTAAATTGCCTGGTGTAAAATAGCTATGTACTAAATAAGCCGTCATATTGGTTCTGGTGTTGAACGCTCGTCCGGCAATAGATACGCCTCTTAAAGAAGAGGGATCTCGATAGTAAGAAAGTGTTTGAGGAAATAAACCGGTGGTTCGTAAAGTATATTGATCTAAACCCAATTCAAAACCAGCTTTTAAAGTTTGATTTTCTTTCTGAACGATGGAATAAGAGGCATTTAGACTACCCAAAAAGCGATTTACCTGCTCTTTGTTAGTAGTTAAGGCTACCGTTTCTAAAGCATTCGATCCTGCACTGCCTGCTGGAAAGTTGCCATTTTCATCGGCATATAAATTCTCCCAAGGTTTGGTAAAAGCTAAGGCATATCCAACTGTAGTATTGGCATTAGAGTTGTTGAAAAGTCCCCTATCCGATTCGGCATATATATAAGATGTTGAAATCCCCATTTCTAATCTTTTTGTCAATTTGTGAGCTACATTTATTCTGGCAGAAGCTTTTTCGTAACCTGTATTCTCCACTAATCCACCTTGTGTTCTCCATGTTCCACCAACATAAAATTTGGTCTTATCACTTCCTCCATAAGTTGATAAAGAGGAGATAGCTTGTAGTGGACTATTATCGAATAATTCAGTTTCGTAGTTATTAATGCCGTTTTGCAGGAAGGCAAGGCTATCGGCTTCACCGAATGCTGCTCCAACTTTGGTTGCATCCCAATTTCTGGGACCGAGCAAACGGGTAGGTCTCGTCATACCAACAGTTTGGCTAAAATTTACCCTGGTTGGTGAATTATAATTTCCTGATTTTGTTTTTACTACAACCACCCCACCGGCACCACCTAAACCATAAATAGCAGCCGCTGAGGCTCCTTTCAAAATTTCGATGGATTCAATATCTTCTGGAATTAAATCAGCCACCCGGTTTGAGGCATCATCTTGGTTGGTTGCCGTATTGCCACCACCGGCAGCGGCAGTCACAATATCGGTTCCTAAAGAAATAGAGGAGTTGTCAATGTAAATACCATCAATAATATATTGAGGTTGTTGGTTTAAGAAAACTGAAGTAACGCCTCTTAAGCGGATGGAAAAACCCCCACCCGGAGCACCGGAGTTCGCCCGAATATCTGCTCCTTTAAATTTTCCATACAAGGCTCCGTCAACTGTAGTTTGAGAAGTTAAACCGGTCAACTCTTTTGATGAAATAGAGGCGACTGCATTGGCAAGATTGGAGCGCTTTACGGTTGTTGCTAAACCCGTAATCACTACTTCATTTAACACATTCTTATCTTCTCCCAACACAATTTTCGAAAAATCGTCGTCCGAAATGTTCATGGTTCGTGTTTCATATCCCAAATAAGATATGTTGATAAACAGAGCACCCGCTGGCACCTCTAAAGCATAATTTCCGTCTAAATCACTTACCGAACCTATGGTTGTTCCTTCAACCGCAATGGTTGCTCCAATAAGTGGCTCCCCATTTTCATCCACCACTTTACCAGATATGGTTTGTTGCGCTAGGGTGACCCCCGCCGAAAAAAAGAGGATAAGTAGGGTAACTGCCCAACTTTTAAAATTTGATTTCATAATATTTAATGTTTGATTATGTAAATTTGTTCATTAAAAATCTCGCACTAATGTACTAAAATATTTATTTAGGAATATGCTGGAGTTTTAGGGATGCTACAAAACTCAACAACCACCTACTAAGAAGTAGGTGGATTAGTTGGAAAACGACTTGTAGTGGTGACGACAACAAAGAATTCATACTGAAAACTTTATGTTAATCCATCTTGCTGCGAAACCGTATAGTGAAACGGAACAGATTGCGCAGTATCATACTGCTTAAAATAGGAAGAAACTGCCTATTCAAAGCTGCGCAATAAATTGCAACATAACGGTTTTTGGTAACAGACTGTCAAGTTGCGAAACTTGTGCTGAACTTAATTCAGTATCTGAGCGGAGTGGAATTATTTGAGCAGTATCCGCCTAGTTTGCTAAAGAACTCATCATAATTCCTGTACATAGAAAAAGGCTTCACCGGAGTTATCGGTAAACAACATGCGTTTTCCTTCATTACTAACTATGGTGCCACCGTTTTGCAAAATGGTTTTATGGGTTTCTTTTAAGTTAGGTACACCAAAAGTGCAAACCCAATACTCATATTTACCTTTAAAATCATTGGTTATGTTTTGGGCATCGGCAACGTGTATTTCATTGCTAGTATAAATATGATATTGGTTTTTTTCGCCTTTGTGAAACGACCAATCAAAAATACCTTGATAAAAGGGGATTATTTTTTCCATATTAGAAACGTGGAGTTCATTCCAAATTAAGGTGTTCTTTTCTCCTTCGGTTCGGGTGTTGAGTAAATTGCCACTGTAAATGGTAAAGCCGGCTCCTTGTGGGTCGCGGATTAACGCTACCGGTCCGATAGCATTGGTTTCATCTACCATTTCAATAATGCCGCCTAATGCTTTTGCTTTTTCAACCGTTGCCGGCAAATCGGCAACGTGTATATAGGTCATCCAAAAATGAGGCATACGCATTTGCTTAAACTTATCGGGGGTTTCGTATAAACCGGTAACTTGTTTATTGCCTGCATAAGCAGTGTAATATCCATCTTCATTATAATAATTCCAGCCAAAAACAGCTTCGTAAAAAGCGATGGTTTTTTTTGGGGTGTAGGTAGATAAATCTGCAAAAATGATATTATTCATTGGTTTAAATTTTAAATCGGTTTTAAATGAAGCGGCTATTTATTCAGCTTTTTTTCTTTTCCAAACTTCGGTGTAAGGTTCTCCTTCCACAGTCATTTTTACACTTAATTCATCTCCATTAAGTGTAAATAGTACATAGTAGTAGCTGCCGTTGGGCATATACATTTTACCATTTTTGTAAGCACCATTTTCAAAAGTAACACCTTCTAGAAAATAATCGGCTTCGGTGTTTTTGCCCGTGTATTCGGTTTGCCCATCGTTGTAATAGTGTATTTTTCCTACATAGTTACCTTGATATTTTTCAATTTCGTAAACGGCTTTGTAGTAGGCGTTATTTACTTCCCAAACACCTATTATTTTATCCACTTCGGTATTTGCCGGTTTTGTATTAGCTGTTTGTAGGGTTGATTTTTCGTTAATTGTTTTCGTTTCCGAATCTAACTGTTTTAAATTAGAAGGCTGTTGTGGGGTTGATTGAGTTTCTGCTTTTAATTGACTGACCGTTTGTTGTATTAAGGCTTCTTTTACTTTTTGCTGTTCTCCTTTACAGGATATAAGAGTGAAACACAATAAAAGATGTAAAGTTAGTAATGCCGATTTTGTAAATATCATAGTTTTAATATTTTGATTAATTATGGTGCAAATTTAGGTGAATGTGAAGTATTTTCTTTTTGATGTAAGTCAAAAAAAAAAAAATGAAAATTTCAACAAGTTTATCAAAATGGTTGATTCTTTCTTGTTTGGGTTGTCCCTGTTATTTATATCAACGAAGCACC
>CALHDG010000145.1 GCA_938023075.1 uncultured Chitinophagales bacterium | reverse complement strand
TACCAATACAAAAAAACCAACCAAACCCGCTATGGCATTTTAGCGCAAGAAATGGAAGAAATTTTCCCACACAGCATGGGTAAATTAATTGAAGAAGATGGTACAGAATACCTTACTTTCAACCCCAACAACTTGTTTTACACCGGCTTTAAAGCGACACAAGAAATTGGCGAAATGAGCCTTGCCCATGAAGCTAAAATTGAACGTTTAGAAAAAGAAAATGAACAGCTAATAAATAGTACCAACCAGTTACAAAAAGAAAACGACCAAATAAAAGATGAGTTAGAAGCTATTAAAACGGCTTTAAAAAATAATGGAATAGACATCGCTCAAAATGATAGCAACGACAATTCATTAAAACCCGAGGTGCCACGCTTATTGCAAAATAAACCAAACCCCTTTAATGAAACGACTTCCCTTCCTTATTTTTTACCGGCAAATATTAAGGAAGCATATATTATTGTATATGATGTTAGTGGAAAAACTATACAACAAATCAATTTGCCAATTGCCAATGGTTATGGAAGTATAGAACTTAGCTTAATGAAAACAGACCTTTCAAAAGGCACCTATACTTATAGTTTATTTGTAGATGGAAATTTAATAGACACCCGAAAAATGCTAACCCAGTAATGCTTAACTTACTAATTGATTAAAGGCTAAAAGACACTCATTTTTTTCGGTAATCTTATTAAAAAGTAATACTTTTGAAAAGATGGAAAAAAACCATGCAATTCTTACTTTATATATTTGTCTCATTTTATGGAGTATTCAATCAAAGGGACAACCCAACCTAAAACCAGCTCGCATCAAACTAAGCTATTACGCTAATATGTTTATCAATCCGGGCTTAAGCGTTGGTACAGAAATCATCTTAACAGAAAAAACAACGAAGGCATCAAAAAAAACAGTACTAAGAAGTCAGAATAATTTAAGTAGAAATACTTGGCTATTGAACGGTCAAGTTGGCGGCTATACACATTTGTATAATCATAGCGTTCTATTTACTAATTATGAAATACGGTACAGCAGAACCACCAAAAGAGGGAGGAAATTTTTTGGAGGTATTGGTTTGGGCATAGAACGCTCCTTCTTACCAGAAACTTACGAAGTAACAGAAAATGGAACCGTAGAAAAAATAACCTTACCGGGGCATTTTTATGCCGGTCCCACTATATCGATGGGCATGCATGTGAAAAGAAGATTTTTTGCCGCTCAAAACGAATTGTTTATGGAAGTACAAGTTCCATTTTTAATAGATTACAACAACACTTTACTACCCAAAATTAATGTTGCCTTTGGTATGCTAATCAATCAAAAACAAAAGAAGCAAAGTAATGAAATTACTAAATAAAGTCTTTCTAACAATTCTTGTACTAAGCTCTTTTTTTATCATTAGCTGCGATGATGAAAACCTCAGTTCTCTATCTGATATTATTTACATCAGAAACGACAAAGCGGATATGCCCGCTTATATTCACGGCAATGGCAGCAATCAAATATTTGTGGTGTTGCTTCATGGAGGACCGGGAGGTAATGGTTTAGAATACCGGCTCGGTAAGTATGCCGAAGAGTTAGAAAAGGAAGTGGCTATGGTATATTGGGACCAACGCGGGCAAGGCATGGCACAATCTAATGGACCTAAAAATTTGACGAACATTGAGCAAATGGCGGAAGACTTAGAAAAACTATTGTTGGTTTTAAAAGACAGATACGGACCAGAGGCGAAGATGGTGTTAATGGGACATAGTTGGGGCGGCACGCTCGGCACTTATTTTTTGTTAGATGAAAAACGCCAGCAATTAGTGGATGCTTGGATTGAAGTAGATGGCGCACACGACATCATTAAATTAAGCGAAGAATCGTTGTTGATGATAGACAGCTTGGGAACCAATCAAATTAGGGTAGAGAATTCGGCAAAAGATTGGCAAGCCTTAATCGATTGGACACATAAAATTACGCCTGATTCAGTCAAGCATTTTACCGGAGAAATCAATCAAAAATCGTGGGAAGCCATCGCTTTGTTAGAAGAAGATGAAGTCATCAACTCAATAGGTCATACTAGTTTAGAAGAATTGCGTCCGCTTAGTTTAATTACCAGTTATTTTAGTGGTTTAGCTACCTCTAATTTATTGTTTGAAGAAATTGAAAAAATTGAAATGACGGAGCAGCTTCATAAAATCAACATCCCTTGTTTATTTTTATGGGGAAAATATGATGTGGTTGTGTCGCCCCAACTCGCTAAAGATGCTTTTGAGTTGGTGTCAAGCGATTTGAAATTTGTACATTATTTTGAAAAAAGCGCACATTCCCCCATGTCAACCGAACCTGATTTATTTGTAGAAAAAGTTAGAGCCTTTGTACAAGTTATACCCTAGTACTTTGCACTAAAGTTTGCTTAGCTTTGGTCAATTCTTTTTCAAACAACTTATCTAAAGCAGGGTTTACCCCTTTTAAGCCTTGAAAAACGGCTTCTGACCATGTTAAATAGGCAAGTTTTCGCTCAACCGACCAACCACTTGGCGGGTCTTCCCTAATGTCCATAATATTACAAATTTTATCTGCCAGCTTTACCTTTTTAGCTGCCACCGAAGCTTTGGGCGCGTAGTTAACTTGCTCTTGCTTCTGCTCCCAACCGGGTAATTTTTTATTGTCTGTACATTCTAATACTAAGTTGCAAACCGTCTCTCCAAAAAGAGTTCTTATTTCATTAGCAGTGGTTTCGGTATCCTCAATTACATCGTGCAAAATAGCGGCAATTAATAAACTTTCAGAATCGCCTTCACCGTTTTCTGCCAATATAGCGGCAACCCGAATCGGATGACTAATAAATGGTGTTTGATAGGAACCCTTTCTAAATTGCCCTTTGTGTTTTGTAGCAGCAAATTCCAAAGCTGATAATATTTTTTCGTTGTGCACCATCTGTTGTCTATCCTTGTATCGCTATTGTATTATACTCTATTGAAAACTATTGGGTTTCAGCATGATTGATTTTTGTAAAAAATTATAGCCTTTCATATTAATATAATTAAGACTAACTTTTCCTTATTTTGCTACAATTTTAAATCATAATAATTAATGGATCAATATTTAGATTTAAGCCAAGCACAGTTTAAGGCATTTGTTGAGTTACCTGCTCAACAACCTTTCCAAATGCTCAATCTGTTAAAATTTAAAAAACAAGTAGAAGAAGGAGGCATCAGTGGTGCAGAACAATATCAGCAATATATGAAAGCCGTTCAACCTTATATTCAAAAAGCAAATGCTAAAGTGGTATTTTATGGTCAACCGGTATTTAATTTAATTGGACCAACTAAATTAGAATGGGATAAGATATTGATTGTTGAATATGCCACCAAAAACGATTTTATACAAATGATAACCACACCCGATTATCCGGCAGAGCTTAGAAAAAAGGCTTTAGCAAACTCAAGACTAATTGTTTGTAAAAATTTTTGAAGCGAAAGGATTAACATTATCAAAGGATAGTCCCGCTTTCCGCTCTATCATTTATTTATACATTAAAAATAAATCAACATTCATTATTCGTTAATCGATATTCGTTATTCATTAAATGGTCAACCAAAAAATATCGAATATCGAACACCGAACACCCAATTTTGAATGACGAAATTTTCCATTCGAAAAACAATACTTAGCTGTTAAACAATCCAATGCACTTTAGTGCTGTTGGCTTGGAAATCGGGACTAAGCTTCAAAACCCGGTTCTTCGTTAGCCTGCAAAATTATTAATTCAATAATTATGATTAATTCAATGTTTCTTTTTTTCTAAAAACAAACGCCAATATTCGAGGAACAGCTTCGGTATCTTCTTCATGAAAAAACTCTTTTACCTTTTCTAATTGAAAACCAGCACGTTCTGCACAACTTAAATAATTACTAAAATGATGAGTAAATTGTTCAATAGTTATCAAGCCATTTTCCGTATTAAATTTAGCTTTGCTACCTAAATATTGCTTAAACGGATGTAATTCACCAATGTAAAACAAACCTTGATCATGTAAATGTAGAGAGGCTTGTTCAAAAATAGAAGTCAAGTTTTCAATATGCTCTAAAACCAAACTAACGCAAACTACATCAACCGGTTGCTCTAAAAAACTCCATGGTTGTTGAATGTTGGCTTGCACAAAAGATACCACAGCTTGATTAACTTTTGCTTTGGCTTGTTGCATCATATCCATATTAAAATCAACCGCAATTAACTGCGTGGAACGATTAGCCAACCAAACTGTATTTTTTCCAGTACCACAACCCAATTCCAAACAAGTAGACCATGCATAATTTTTTAACAGCTGTTGTTGTGCAAGTTGCTCTAAATCACGTGTCTTGTTCAAAACCGTATCATACGTTTTCGACCAAACCGTATAACCATTATTTGTATCCATAAAATTGAATAAATAAAAATCAATACCCCAAATGTTAAAATCTGTCATCTGACTTCTCGCACCTGTATACTGTCATCAAAAAAACAAAACAACAATCATTTTAAAAATAGGTACAAACATAGTAACTTGAATGCTAAAATTTGAGTGATGAATAGTCCAAAATCATTAATAGAATATTTTTACGATTGGGAGCGTACCAAAGCGGATGCCGTATTTTTACGGCAACCTTCAGGCAAACAATGGCAAACTTATACTTGGAAAGAAGTGGGTCAATTAGCAAGAAGGATGGCACAATTTTTAAAAACACAAAACTTACCGGCAGGCTCTAAAATTGGTCTCCTTTCTAAAAATTGTGCCCATTGGATATTGTGTGATTTAGCCATTATGATGAGTGGACATATTTCGGTGCCCTTTTATCCGAATACAGCAAAAAAAGAATTAGCCTATGTTTTAGACCATAGCGATTGCCGATTGCTGTTTTTAGGCAAGCTAGATGAATGGGATGACCGAAAAGAAGTATTACCAAAACAGTTGAAAACTATCGCTTTCCCGCATTATGAAGGCAACGCCATTATTGAAGCCGATTACTATTGGGATACCTTGTGCAAAACCAACGAACCCACGTTAGATAATTATATACCCAATTTAGATGATTTATTTACCATTATTTATACTTCTGGTACAACCGGTAACCCGAAAGGGGTAATGCATTCCTGGAATTCTACCGCCGCTATGCTGCAAGGCGAATTAACCTACGACAATTTAAAAACTGCCGGCGAATTACCCCGGTTATTTTCGTATTTGCCACTCAATCATATAGCGGAACGTATTTTTGTTGAAGCGACTAGTATTTTTAGAGGTGGAACAATTTCTTTTGCAGAGTCTATTGATACTTTTGCCGAAAATTTAGCTGATGTGCAACCCACTCATTTTATTGCTGTGCCAAGAATTTGGACTAAATTTCAATTAGCAATTTTAGAAAAACTCGGAGAAAAAAAATTAAACCTATTATTAAAAACTCCTTTAATGAATCGGATGATTAAACGATCGGTGAAAAAAAAGTTAGGCTTATCGAAAGCAAAAATTGTTTTAACGGGTGCTGCCCCAATGCCGGCAGATACCATAACTTGGTATAAACAGTTTAATATTTATATTCAGGAAGTATATGCCATGACTGAAAATAACGGAGGTTGTACCTTAATGCCGGCAAATGCCATTAAAAATGGTACCGTTGGCAAACCATTAGGTGGTGTAGAAATAAAAATTGATGAGGAAACCAACGAAGTATTAATGAAAGCCCCCTGGAATATGAGTGGCTATTATAAAGATATTCAAAAAAGTGATGCGACCTTAAAAAATGGTTGGCTGCACACCGGCGATATGGGTAAAATAGATGAGCAAGGTTATTTAACTTTAACCGGCAGACTAAGCGATACGTTTAAAACTGCGAAAGGTAAGTTTATTGTGCCGGCACCTTTAGAAATAGAATTTGATATTAATACCGATGTTGAGCAAGTTTGCGTTATGGGCAGTAATTTGCCACAGCCGGTTGCTGTTTGTTTACTATCTGAAGTGGGTTTGCAAAAAGATAAAGCCGTAATTGAAGCTGGTATTGCAGAGAATTTAGAAAACACCAATAATGGTCTACCGAATTATACGAAGCTGGCAAAAGTTATTCTATTAAAAGAGGAGTGGAGTGCGGAAAATGATTTGTTGACCACTACCCTTAAAATAAAACGAAATAAATTGTATCATCATTATCAACAACAATTAGAAATTTGGTATGAGCAAGATGGTTCGGTTATTTGGGGCTCTTTATCTTCTACAAAATAAACAATGCTTGCCAATTTTGCTATAATAGTTGTTTTGAGCACATAATATTTATTTAAAAAATTGGGTTTGGCAATTTTAAAACGAGTTGCTTCAAACAACCAATTGGACATTAGTGAAACCGTGTCATCTCGACCGAAGGGAGAGAATCTGCTTAATAAATTGATTTACTGGTTATTTGTAGCAGTATTTATCGTTTCACTCGAAATGACAAGAAGGGCTATCCGTCTAAGCCCGGACATCCACGTCATACTGAGACCTTTGCTGAACTTGATTCAATATCTGGAGCGAAGCGGAATAAATGCTCAGTATATCCCGGCTACTTCAACCAACGTTAGTATAACCAATACGCTGTTTCAATATGACAGATTTTGAGCAGGCTACTTCAATCGTTCAGCACCTTCTCAGAATGACGATTTTTGTCCGGTGTTAGACGGGTAGCCAAAGGAAGCATCAGTACATTATTAAGTTTTGATTTTGTACCAAAACTTAAGTTATTTATTTACCAACCTTTTAATAGCAATCAAATGTGCAAACAGCACTAAGGGCACAACTACTGTTGGTAATAAATTAAAAGGGAAATATAATACACCAATATTAGGTTGATCAAATGACAATTGTTGAAAAGGAGATGGAAATGCCAATATGGATATTATAACGATGTTTATTAAAAGGAACATACAGATAATATTCCATATTAGTAGAAGCTTTTTGTTTTCTCTAACTGTTCGAAAACTGAAATAGGCTATGATGGGTGCAGATAATCCTGAAAGGATATCAAAATTTGCACCTTCAAAAGTTTGGTGTACCGATATTACCCCATAATGAAAAAGCAAAGCCAACACAATTTCTACCCCAAAACGAATACTATGGAAATAAGTTATAGTTTTTAGGTTGATTTGTTGAATAAAAGCCCTGCCTTTGGTAGTCAAAAAAAATATTACCATAAAAATTAAAGTTGGTAAAACACCGAAAAGCAAAATACGGGGAGGGAAAGCATCGGTGTATTGGTAAAATCCCTTTAATCCAAGAACAGATTGCAATATTAACCAACTGATAATTACTGCTAAAAAAGTGTTAGATTTTGTTGCGAGGTAAAACCAAATGATGGTTATCATAACAATCACTCCGAAAAGTACACTTATAAATATGGGAAGTTCACTCATAATTTTGATATGTTTATTACTAACTAATAGCACAAGTAAACTAATGTACATGAATTTGATTGGAATTTAGAATTACCAAACTACGTTTACTCAATTAGTTGTTTAAAGCTAATCTACAAAATATTTATGATATAAAATGGTTTTATGTTCACAAGGAATATGCAACAAAAATAATATATACATAAAAGTACTTATGTTTCCGTCCATAATGTTGCAATTTATTGGTTCCATTTTTTAGGTTTAAAACCTCGCACTTCAGTGCGATAAATTCTATTTCAATTTTACTTAGCTTTTTACAATTAATCCGGTAAATGAGATAGATCTCAACGCGTTATGCTGCGATACATTGCGCAGCCTTAAATGCGCAGTATCTTCCTATACTTGTTTAGGTTGAGTTTTGGTTGAATTTAATTAGTAAGCGTGAAGATTTGTCGTATAGCCGTTTATTAGTTAATATTTTGCCGCATTTGCCAATTGTTAGAAAAGGAAAAATAAAAAACCCTGCTGAGCCTTCAGCAGGGTTTTGATTAAAGAGGAAAATGCAAAACTTATATTATTGCTTTTAATAACTCAATTTGTAATGTATTAAATCATCCGAACTCAAAACATTCAAAAAACAGCTAAAATGACTCCAATCCCCTAAAGCCATAGTAGCTGTTTATATGTTGGTTGATAATATGCAATATGTCGAATACTATTTTTTTGAAATTGTGTTTTAAAAAATAGTGGGATGCCGAACAATGCCAATTGAGGCATCAACCACTATTTCAACAAAACCAAAATAAATACTTAATAAAGTTTTTTTGAGTGACGTACCTTAGTTGTTAAGCTGTTTTTGAAGGTGTAAAAAACGAGTTGTACCGTTTGCAAAATAGCCCTGATTGCAGCGGTATCCTTTTTATGGAACAACGTGGAATAAAAAGATTTAGCGGAAAGCAGGCCTGCCCTCCATACGAGTACAAATCGTTTCGCTTCTAATCATTAAATATCATCAATAGGTTAAGAACATAAAATTTTAACTAAAAAACTTGTTCAATTAAAATTAGAACGCTAAATTAGCAAAAAGTTTGGGTTGAAAACAACTATTGTTCAATAAAAAATAGAACTTTTTTTAAATAAATACGTAATTAAATGTTATAAAATGAAATTACACGAATTACAAATTCAGTTATTACGAATATTAACTGAGAATCAAGATGCGCCTTTAACCATAAGAGAATTACAAGAAGAATTAGGGGCTTCTTCTACAAGCTTAGTGCATCACCACATTAAAATGTTGGAAAAAAAAGGCTATTTAAAGCGCAACCCCAGTAATCCCCGTGACTATCAAATTTTATTAGACCCGGAATTGCCGGTTACTTACGTTAACATGTATGGTATGGCAAAATGTGGACCCGATGGTACGATGCTATCGGGCAACCCGATTGATAAAATTCCAATGTATTCTAAAATGTTGCATTTTCCGGCTGATGAAGCCTTTATGGTAAAAGCTACCGGCGATTCGATGGAACCCAAAATACATGATGGCGATATTGTGATAGCCCGCAAACAAAATGTGGCTGATGAAGGTCAAATTGTAATTTGTTCTTTAGATAGTTCGGTGATGATTAAACGTTTTTCCGGCAGCTTTTTTGGGAAAAATAATGTGATTTTGCAATCGCTGAACAATAAATATTTTCCTATTATAGTAGATGAAGAACAACAGTTTACTATTGAAGGGGTTATGAAGGGTTTAATTTGTTTTCACGAGGGCATTGGTTGATTTTTCTAAACCGCTATAAAATATAAATAGAACTAAAGTAAGTAATAAGCCTTCTAATGGAAGAACGATGTGATAAACAATTTCAGGATACACCGTTGACCAAAATTGTATGGGTAATTTTTTCACCAGTAGATATTGGGCTTGAGTATTGTTAGGATAAAGCCCAATTAAGTTAACTGCAAAAGCGATTGCGATTAGCAAACCTAAATTAATTAGGCAATAGAATAGGGGAGATCTTAAAAAAACTTTCCAACTAAATTTTCTGAAAACCGGATTCATAATTTTAATGATAATTAAACCAAAAGCTGCGCCAATCAGGTTAATAATTACATCGTTAAAATCGTAATAGTCGGTGCGTTGTGGTGCCAGATAAAAATATTGGTAGGCTTCATCTAAAGCTCCTGCTAGGGTAGTCCAAATTAAAGTGTGGGTGTAGTTTAAAGTCAAAGGAAAACATAGCATAGCAAAAATGGCATATTGTACAAAGTGAACAAACTCGATATTTACTACAAATAAAATTTTGAAACAGAGTACTGCCAATATAATGGTACTTGTTAGATAGAATAACACTATTTTCCGATCAATATGGTTTTTGATCTTTTTGAAAAAATAGACTATAGCTCCACTTAAAATAATAGTAGATAAAAAAGTGATGATTAAGTTATAGGTTGATCGTTCTAAGTCTCCAAAAATTTTAACAGTCAATAAACCTACTTGTTCATGCGGTAATACGACTAATAGAAAATAAATGAATAAAATTACCAAATTAAAGAAAGGTCGTTGCTTGAACCAATTGATCCATTTTACATGATTCATCATCTGTTAACCGGCAATTTCTTTTAAGGCATCCACCAATTGATCTAAATGCTTTTCCAAAATAAAAACGTTTGTTGAAATACGAATGGCTGAGTCACCATTTGGTAATCCGGTTGATTTAGCAATAATCTTATATTCCTTCATCAGCGTTTCCACTATTTTTTTTGATGATCGATCTTTAATTTTAAAGCAAGCCATCCCGCCAAAGTTAAAAGCATGGATATTACTCATCAATTGAGCGTTTTTAATTTCGGGTAAGCGATTGATCCAATATTTAGTTAGCGTTTGTAATCTTTTTAGTTTTCTTTCTAATCCGATCTTAAGTAAAAAATCGAGGGCGGGTTGAATAGCCGCTATGTTTTGAAAAGCTCTTGTACCCAAATGTTCAAACTTCTGCATGCTGTCTTTTTCGTTTTTGTAGCTGCTTATAACCGGTTCAATTTTTTCAACCTTATCTTTTTTGATGTACAACAGCCCATTCCCGTAAGGTGCGGAAAGCCATTTATGTAAACTTGTTGCATAATAATCGCAATTCAATTCTTTTAAGTTGTGAGGGATGTGCGCAAAAGCGTGAGCGGCATCTAATAAAACTTCAGTTCCATTTTGATGCGCGATAGCAGTAATTTCTTTTACCGGCAAAATTAAACCAACACTATGCGGTATGTATGTAAGTACCAGTAATTTAGTATTTTTTGTTAGTGAATTTTTGTATTGCTCAATTAGCGTTGCTTTCGTGCAAGATTGCCAATCAATTGATATAATGTTGGTTTGTGTGTTTTTATTTTTTGAGAGCTGTTCGAGCGTATTGAGTACATAAGGATAGTCGTGATTTGCTGCTACAATTGCATCATTTGCTTTAAATGGATAACCTTGTAATAGGAGGTTTATTGCTTCGGTTGTATTTCTGACCAAAGCGATTTCATCTTTGTTGACACCAACTAAATCTGCCAACTGCTGTTTGTTTTGTTTGATGAGGGGTTGCCATGCATCCCAACCTTGATAGGGTGAGGTGTATCCCATCTCTTGACTACACTGATTCAAAAAATTGAGTGTCGTTTTACTTATCACACCAGCACTACCTGAATTTAAGTTGACGTATTTGTTATCGTATGAAAATTCTTTGCTAACTGCTTTCCAGTTAATTTGGTTCGAATTTTTCTTAACAAAGGAAGGATTATGTGGTGTTGCTACATATGGCAAGCCAACTAAAGCGGAACTTTTCTTTAAAAATTTTCTTCTTTCCAAGGTTGGACTTTATAGATTGATTAAAACTTAATCGTATAAGTATAACTTTTTTTTACTGGTTTTGGATTTTTTTCTGCCGGTTTAAGACTATAGCTAATCGTTTTTTGTTTTAAGACACTGACCGGTTTTATTTTGAGCTTTGGCTGAGGAGCTTTTTTAGGCTTAGGTAACTTAAAATTAATGGCTATTTTATGATGGGTAATAATTTTCACTTTTCTATTGTTGGCTTTAGAATATTTCATCATTTTAACCAAACGAATGGCTTCCTCATCACATCCATACCCAATGCCTTTAGTTACTTTCGGTCGCAATACTTTTCCATTGCCATTTACTTCGTAGCTCAGGTTTACCGTACCTTCAATTTTACGTTCTACAGCTTTCGGAGGATAGGTTAAGTTTTCTTTCAATAGTTTTTTCCAAGCTGCCGCTCCTCCAATATATTTAGGCTTATCCAAAAAATCTTTTGCCTTTGTTTCTTTCTTCATTTCTATAAAATTAATTAATTAACAAAATTGATTGAATTATTAATTAATAATTCTAATGCGGATGCTCTCTTCCCTTAATTTTTTCTTCCCGGTACTGTCGTTTTAATTCTTCTTCGGCTTTCAGGTCTTCTTCCGTTTCTATATATTTGGTTAACTTGCTTAATTCGGGCTGTCCTGCATCAACCCAAGCTGTAAACCAAAAACTTCCTAAATTTATTATGGACGTTCGTAAGCGTCTATGCGACATATCATCCAACATATTATTATAGGCTACGGAATATGCTTCAGAGTAGGTTTCGACAACGGTTTGTGCCCGCTCTTCAAAGGCTTTAATTTGGTCGCTTTCAAACTCCTGACTCAACTTTTTTTCAAAATTTAAAACTGAATCAACAGCCGCTGAACTTTCATAAACAATCTCCCATATTTTTTCTTCTACATCATCAATATAAACGGCTTTCCCTATAAAATAATCATAATTTTCTCCTAACAATTCTGGTATTCTCGATTCCCAAAAAGCATGAATACCTTTTTGTCCGGTGAGTTGTCCGTTATAATTTTTGGTAGTGTGCAATGGCACGTGAATGTCCGCAAGATAATGCCCAAACTCAGCGCATTCTCTTAATATCCGGTTGGTATTTAAAGATTTAAAAGCATACACTAAGTCTTTATAAGCAATCTTTAAATTCCAAGGAGCTGTGCCGTAAGCCGTTAAGGTATCTACACTATATTTGCTGGCGGCTTCGTCAAAATCTTTTGGAACACAGGCATGCGGAAAACTGCAATAGTGATCTATATCAATATAATGCTTAGGGGCTTCCCCTTCAACGGCGTGCCGGCGCATATCGGGTGCCACCGATTTTTCGGTCACAAATTCAATATGTTCTTTAAAAAAGCCAATCATTTCGGTGGGTAAGGTAAATACCGCAATACGATTAATGCGTTTATGCGCCCAAAAACCCCACGCTTGCACTTGTTGGCTATAAAAAATACTGCTTGCCGTTAACACAACTACCATAGCAGCAATTACTAATTTATTTACAGACATCTTAGCCAAATATACTTAATTTATGTTTCTTCAAAAAAAATCTTAGGAATGATGAGAAAATAAATTTACCATTAATGATAAAGCAATTTTTTGATAGACGAGGTGAAAAACGTAGTCTTAGTGGGGCTAAGACGAGGCTTTTCAACGAAGTATATCGGAAAATTGCAAAGTCAGAATGTAATTTTTTTTTTTTTTCATTCCTTAATCGCTTAAAATTAAACCCAATCAAGTTTTAAAATGTTTTAGATGAATCAATTCGGTTTTAGTTAAATACCGCCACCTTCCTCTTGGTAAATCTTTTTTAGTTAAACCAGCATACATTACTCTATCTAACTTAACTACCTTGTACTCAAAATGTTCAAAAATGCGTCGTACAATTCTATTTCTGCCAATATGTAATTCAATACCAATATGGGTTTTGGCTTTGTTTTTTACATAATCCATAGCATCTACTTCAACCGGTCCATCTTCTAACTGAAAACCTTTAACAATTAATTCAAAGTGTTTTTTTTGTAAGGGTTTATCGAGTTGAACAGCATATAATTTTTTTGTATTTGAAGAGGGATGAGACAGGTAATTCGCCAATTCACCATCGTTAGTTATTAATATCAAACCGGTCGTGTTTCTATCTAATCTGCCAACAGGGTATATCCTTTGATCGGTTGCTTTCTCCACTAAGTTCATCACGGTTTTCCGGTCTCTTTCATCGTTGGTTGTGCTAATAAAATCTTTCGGTTTGTTCAGCAATACATATACTGCTTTTTGTTTTCGATTGATGGGCTTTCCATTAAAACTCACCTTATCTTTTGGTTGAATGCGGTAGCCCATTTCTAAAATGGTTTTGTTGTTTACTTTTACCGCTCCATTGGCAATATGTTCATCAGCTTTTCTTCTGGAGCAAATGCCCGCATTAGCAATATACTTATTAAGGCGGATGCCAGATGGTTTATCGCTTAGTTGATCTTTGTTTTTATTACCGCTCATAAATTTAGTGTAAAGGTAACCATTTCTTTCTATCTGTTTTCTAGTAGTTAGTCAAGCTAATACTGTCAGTTAATTTGGCAAAATTAACTTGACTAACTATTATGTTGTTTTTAAAAAGGCAATGGTATTATATTCGCTACAAGGTTTAAAACCAACAGATTGATAAAACTGTTTCGTCTTTGCTAGATCATCGGTTAATAATACTTTTTGACGAACGTGATCAAACTTTGTCAATACTTTTTCCATTAAGGTTTTGCCAATGCCTTTTCTTTGGTAGGTTTTTAATATTAAGATATCTTGAATATATATAATCGTGTGTCCATCTCCAATTACCCGAATTAAGCCAACCAAGGTTTCCTTATCCCAAGCAGACAAAACATATAATGAGTTTTCAAGAGCTTGCATGAGTTGTGTTGGATGCTTTGTATAGGCGGTCCAATTAGCATCGGTGTATAGCTGTAGCACTGCCGCTTGCTCAAGTGTTTTGTTTTCAAGGTATTGAATGTGCTTATTTAACTTATCCATTTTAAAAATTCCTCAACATTAATTTGTTCTGATTCTGCCGTGAAATTAAAAACAATGCGATGTTGCAAAACAGGCTTTAAAACGGCTTTGATATCTTCTTTAATTACGGCATACCGTTGTTGGATGATTGCCCGGGCTTTGGCGCATAAAATAATCGCTTGTCCCGCGCGTGGTCCGGCACCCCAACTTACATAAGTTTTAATTTGGTCAATATTGGTTTGGGTCGGTCGGGTATTTCGAACCATCGTATTTACCCAAACTATTAAATCGTCATCAATAAAAACCTGCCGAACCAAGTGTTGTAAATTAGTAATTTCGCTTGCCTTCAATACCGGATGAATCGTTGCTTCTTCTATGCCGGTGGTTTTCTGTAATATTTGTAATTCATGCATTTCATTGGGGTAATCCATAGTTATTTTAAGTAAAAAACGATCTAATTGTGCTTCGGGTAAGGGAAAGGTGCCCGCTAATTCAATAGGATTTTGAGTTGCTAAGATGCAAAAGGGTTTCGGCATTTGGTAGCGTTTACCGGCGTAGGTAATAGCGCGTTCTTCCATAGCTTCTAATAAAGCCGCTTGGGTTTTGGGTGGCGTCCGGTTAATTTCATCGGCGAGTAACAAGTTGGTCATAACAGGACCTTGTACAAAGGTAAATTCTTGCTTGCCATTAGCGTTGGTTTGCAATAATTCGGTGCCAATTATATCAGAAGGCATTAAATCGGGCGTAAACTGTATGCGGTTAAATTGCAACGAAGTAGCTTGGCTAATCGTTTTCACCATTTTGGTTTTGGCTAAGCCGGGTACGCCTTCAATTAAAGCATGCCCATTGGCAAGCAAAGCAATTAACACTTGTTCAATAGCGGCTTCTTGACCAAAAATCACCTTAGATATTTCCGCTTTTAATTGGCTTAATTTTGTAGTTAGTTTTTCTACTTGTTGTTCGGTAAGTTGCATATCTAATTGGCTATGAGAAAGCCAAAAATATCTTTTATGGTTGAGAAATAGGGGCGAAGTTCGGGTTGATCTTCTTTTAACAATATGGCAATAAATTTTTGTTGTTCTTCCAAACTCATTGCTTCATCTATTATTTGGTTGTTGATTGACTTTATTGCGCCTAACCTGCCATTTACAGGATTTTGTCCATTAAGGTTTAATCGTTGAATGGTATAATCTACTTTTTTAATTTCTGATTCTATTTTAGTAGATGCCTCAATTTCACCAACGTTGTTATAATTTAAAAGTTTGCTATTATCGTTAGTAGGATTTAATAAACTATCATAATCTACTGAAACTCTATTATGGTTTGCTTCTGCTTTGTAATGCCCACAACAAGTATTTTTATTGCAAGATAAAATCAAGTTGGTTTGATAATCATATACCAATTCTTTCCCGTCGAGGTCGCTTTGTTCAAAAAAGTGTTCAATATGGCAATCATTAATTTTAATGCGGTCTTCGCAATAGCAACATAAGTACTTTTGTGATGGCAAGAGTTTGTCTTTAATTTGGTTTTTAAATTTTGATCTCAACCATTTTTTAGGTGGCTTTGCTCCATTATTAATTTTTGCTTGTTTTTCCTCAAGCATATTTTGCAAAACGGGTTCTAATGGCAATTTTACAATTTGTCTCATCTTCCAATTGCTTCAAAACGTCTTAAGCTTAAATCAATGCGTTGTTGTTCTTCAGAATTTGGAGCTAAATTTAGTGCCTCAATTTTTTTCAATAATTCTTTGCCTTGTTTATTTTTGTGTTCACCTTTTCTAATTAAAGTAAGAAATTTATCAACCAAATTATTGGCGTAAGTGTTACGATAATCCACATCCATTATTTCGGATAACACATAAGGTATAGAATGCCCTTCGGAATATTTAGGGTGCGAAGCGGTAATATTTCCATTTTCGTTTTTGAGTAAGAACACACTTTCGGCTTTGGCTGAACCAATAATATGTGGAGAATGCGTAGCCAAAATCACTTGATTGTTTTCGCCAATGTTTGAATAAAACTGCAGCAACTGACTTTGCCATTTTGGGTGCAAGGAATCTTCTGGTTCATCTATCATAATGATGGTGTTGTTGATGTTCATTCTTTTCAACATAAAACCTATAAAATAGAGTTGCTTTTCTCCGCTTGAAAGTTCTTCAAAGGTTATTCGTTGTCCGTTAGCACTTTCAAAGAATAAATTATCATCATCTATGTCAATAAACCTTGAATTTAAATCTATTCCTTTGAAGATAGAATTCATATCAGCAATTTCATTATCTATTACTTTTTTGGGTGGGATTTCTTTGTTTTCAAACACTTTCTTTGTAATTGGTTTTAAGATGATTTCTTTCAGACTGCTTTTATTATAATGAACAAGATCGGGAGTCGAAATTGGTGACATTTTATCCTCTTTACCAAGATAGTATTTTTTAACAGACAATTCATTTTCATAGGAAAATTCTATTACTACTCCGTATTCTAAATAATAATCATTTTTATACTGATTTATTCTTCTCTTTCTAATTCTTGAATTTCTAATCTTGGCAGGCCTGTAAAATGTATTGATTTTTTCGTCCTTTAAAATTGAACCTAACTTATCCGGGATAGTTGGCCATTCTATTTTCCTACCATTATGTATTAGTTTTGCCTTTAAGTTTTTTGCTATCGGTTCAACAGTTCTTTTATTATCTTTAATATGTATTATATTATATTCTCCATTAAAAATCCCTGTTACAACCTCCAAAATCGTAGTCTTCCCCGTACCATTTAAACCGGCTAATACAATTTGGTTTAAGGGTTGTCTATCTTTATCGGTAAAGTCCAATTCTAAATCGTTGAATATTTTAAAATCTTTAAGATGAAGGTTTGTTATTTTCATGGCTTTGTTTAAAACTATTTTTCAAAGTTACAAAAATTGTAGAAATGACCTTTCTTGGAGAAATGTCATTGCTTAGAGATTAAAGAAAAGTAACCGCGGCGGAGCGAATTTGGCAACCTAACCCTGATTGCAGTGGTTATGCTATTTTGCTGCATAGCCTTGCAGCAGGGCAATAGCATTTGAACGGAAAGCAGGAGTGCCTTTTCTGCGGTTTTTCTGTTTCGTTTCCATAAAAGAAAAGTCTTATAAAAATGATTCAAAATTGAAGAAATGACATTTCTTGGAAGTAAAAAAAAATAACCACGGCGGAGCGCAGTTGGCAACCTAACCTTGTATACAATCGGCTAATTTTTTATTGGCAAAAAAGGTTTCTGAAATACAAAAGATTACTTACCTTTGCGCATCGAAAAAGAAAATAACATGTACGCAATTGTAGAAATAGCTGGTCATCAATATAAAGTAGAAGATGGTCAGGAAATATATGTAAACCGTTTACCCGGCTATGCGGGTGATAGCGTTTCTTTCGATCAGGTGTTGTTGATGGATAATGGCGGCTCGATTTCAGTAGGTAAACCAACCTTGAGCGGTGCGGCTGTAGGAGCAACCATTGTAGAGCATTTACGAGGCGATAAAGTAATTGTTTTTAAGAAAAAGCGTAGAAAAGGGTATCGCGTGAAAAACGGACATCGAGATCATTTAACTAAAATTAAAATTAACAGCATTGCCTAAGTAGTTGGCGTGTTCAAAAAATATTAAATTATGGCGCATAAAAAAGGGGTAGGTAGTACTAAAAACGGTCGCGATAGTAAATCTAAACGGTTGGGCGTTAAAATTTATGGCGGTCAGGTAGCTATACCCGGTAACATTATTGTTAGACAACGGGGTACCAAATTTCATCCTGGAGATAATGTTGGGATTGGAAAAGATCACACCATTTTTTCTAAGGTAGAAGGTTTAGTGAAATTTACCCGCAAAAAGAATGATCGTAATTACATTTCGGTAATTCCTTTTGAAGAAGATAGTGTTACGACTACGGCAACCAATGGTGCTTCTGCGGCTTTCGCTGCTCCGGTTGTTGAGGA
>CALHDG010000144.1 GCA_938023075.1 uncultured Chitinophagales bacterium | reverse complement strand
CAATTTTCATTTTTTGGTATGATGTTTTTTAAGTTAAAATAGGTTCTACAAGAATTTGTGTGAATAGAGGTCGAGTTTACCATTGAAGAATAGAATGGCAGATCTTAAGTTTTCAAAGGTTCTGTAACCTCTTCCAATATTCTTAATATTTTGAATCATGCCATTTACTCTTTCAATGAGTGCATTGGTTATTTTGTGTTTAACGTAATTTAAAATTCCTGTTTTATGTTTATTGAGTGTTTTTGATAATTGAGTGATGGGCTTGATATCTTTCAATTCTTCGGCTTTGTCTGTCCACATATCAAAATAGGCTGCTGCTTCAATGATGTCATGGCAATTCAGTACGGTGTCTTTAAACTGATTAGCCATTAACCAAGCTTGTGCGGTGTATAAATTACTATCCATAATTTCACTAAAATGGGCTTGTTGTTGGTCGCTTCTGTTTTTGTAATTTTTGAGTAAAGTATACTTACTGTTTTTGAGTAGTTTGTTGGTGGCTACTTCTTTTTTTCGGCAAGTATCTACTGCTTTGTTTAGATATTGTACAATGTGAAATTTATCGTGTGTGATGTCAGCTTTGGGCATCAATTCTTTACAGGCTGACATAAAGGCTTCCCACATATCCATACAAATTACTTCTACTTGATTGATTAAATCGCCTTGTAAAGTATTGTTAATCAACTGTTTTACTGATTTTTTGTCTCTGCCTTTACAGATGTCCAGCACTCTTTTCTCATCTACATCTACTAAAATACTGGCATACTGATGCCCCTTAGCAATTGATTTTTCATCAATGCTTAATCGTTTTACAGGTTGTTCTAATACCCGCCTTGACAAACCTAACTCTACCGACTTGTGCATAATGGTATTGGCTATATAAAAAGTAGTTTTGGCTAAATGTGCCGTTTGGGTTTGATTATGGCAAGCCTTCAATATATCTATCACATAATTATTGAATTGATAGGTATAACTATCATAACTTGATGCCCAGGGGACAGCAATACTTTTGATCCCACCTGTCTGCAGTTTTACTCTCGGTATTCTGCAATGAATATAACATGTAAATTGAAGGATAGGAAGGTGCTGCCAAACCCGTTCTTTTCTATAATCATATACCTTTAGCTCCTCTCCACCATCTGTAAGATAGGTTGTTTAGTTATAAGATATATAAATATGTACTGATTCTTTGGCTTTGTTTAGCTCTACCGATTGTACCTCCCATGGAGAAGGAAATCCTAAAGCTAACTGAAAAAATTCTTTATCATAATTTGGTAACATAGCGCTAAATTAAGGCTCTATTCACACAAATTCTTGTAGAACCTTAAAATAAAACAGGTTTCTAAGTGGTGTGCTTAGAAACCTGTTGGTTTATGTTAACAAGTTGCAAACTTTTTTTATTTTTAGTCACAAGTGATCCTTGGCGGAACACTTGCGCCCAATGTGGATAACTTTATGATTTTTGAGCGACTTAGAGGCTGAAAATGGACAACTTTAAGGCAAAAAGTAAAAAAAGCCCCGCCAAAGGCGAGGCTTTTTATATTCTTTTATCCGGGAGACTAACGGATAGCCAGTTCGGAAAACTACGGGTAGCTTGGGGAGAGCTTTACTATATTCTCTATTCTTTTAGAATAGGATTATGACATTTGTACCACATAGTATTAAGTCTATCACAGGAACTAATCAAGGTACTAAATTTTGGATTTTCAACTTTACCATACTTGTACAAGTAGATATTTTTATCTACGTGAAATAATAGCAACTCACCAATATTTTGAGGATCGCTATGCAAGTCATATACATCAGACAGAGAATTAAATATGTATAATATATTGTCTAAATATTGATTAATTGATTTAACATTTAAACCCTTATAGTAATCTGTATTTTCAAATTTTGTACAATCAATACAATCATCCCCTTTTACTAATTCGTAATTCTTGCCTTCGACTTGCTTTGAAAATCGAGTTGCATAATTCTTTCCATTTTTTACACCTCGTGCTAAAATTGAAACTCCTTTTAGCAGTTCTAATTCCGCTTCACTTATCTTGCTGTATTGAAATTCTTTTGAATTAAAAATACAACTATTAACAAAAAATAGCACAAGTATTATAACTATATTTATGAAGATTATTTTCAAAACTAATAATTATTTAGATAGATATAGTAATATCCATCTTCTATTGCTTTTTGGTCTTCAATTGAATCCCAAAAATGATATTCGAGACCAGGGTTATCACTTTTACTATTCAAAATATTATTTATTTGTGAACCAAAAATTTGAAGTGGTCTATTCATTCCTAATTGATTAGTTGCTACCCCAAAAAGAAAATTTCCATAATCTTTACCATTATAAGCCTTCCCAGTTCCTTCTACCAAATAGAAAGCTCTAACAATTGGAACTGCATTAGCCTTGCCAACAAAATCTAAGTTGCCCTTACTTACTCCTGATAAAATTGATTTATCTCCTCTTGGTCTACCTTCCCTTTCAGCATAAATTACTTTATTTTCATTTGTATACCATACACCACTTCCATGAATTACAGATTCAACATTTGACGGATTTATTATAAATACTTTATTGTATTGTCCATTTTCTTTTTCAATATTTTTTCCATCATATTTTTGATCATTTAGGATTGCAATGCACTCAACTTTGCAAGTTTGACTGTTCTGTATTACAATTCTATCTGGTTCATTAGTTGGAATTTTATCAACGTATTCACCTCTTTCATTAAAAATATAGTCATCTAACATACCAGTTGGATCAATCCTAATCAATGGATTATTTTGAACATAATTATAAGGAGACAAGCCTAGTCGCATCTCCGCCAGCGGGTCAACACTACTCCACCTCGCCACAGTCGGGTCGTACCATCTGGCACCGTAATCATTCATACCCAAATCTAAATCGTTGACCCATTCTTTGCCGTTGTATTGGTTGCTTACTTCGGGCGCAGCAGTGTTATTGCTGTTCCAATCGCCTTCCATTTTTAAACCAAAAGGGTAGTAGTGGTTTTCGTTGATTACTTCGGTGGTGGTGGCTTTGCCGTCGTTGTTTTTGTCGCTTATGCTTAGGCGTATATTGCCGAGGTGGTCTTTTAGGTAATATTGGTAATCGCCTGCACCGCCGCCGTTGGTGTATACTACTCTGCCCTCGCTGTGGTTTACTATTACAGCGTTGTTGCGTATTTCTATGTTATCGCGGTAGTACACGGTATTTACTTCTATGTTGTTTTTGAAAGTGTGCATGCTTAGTTTGATGCAAGTTACACAATTTTTATTTTTTGGTATGATGTTTTTTATTATATAATAAAGCAGGTTCTTAAATAAATTTATCTAAGAACCTGTTGGTTTATTGTGAACAAGTTAAAAACTTGCCTTATTTTTAGTCACAAGTGATCCTTAGCGGAACACTTGCGCCAGCTTTGGGCATTTAAATCACCAATTTGGGGCTTTTTTGGAAGTGTTACCATAATGAAGATGAGTCATTTGAAAAACACCATCTTCATTATAAATATGCAGAGACATCCACCCAGTTTTACTTTTTGAATCGTACAAAATACTATGAAGTTTACCTAAATTTATAAGTTTAATGTCCTGTTTAAGATTTACATTTAAGTAATATGATTCGCAAGGAATAGGTTCAATTGAACAGTATTGAGCAAATGAATTCTGCGCTTCACTTAACATTTGCTTATGTGTATCACCAAGATTTCCGCAAAATAAATTGCAACTTATGTTTAAGCATAAAATAGTTAAATAACATATTAAATTTTTCATATCAATTTAGTTAAGGTCCCCAAACTGTATTATTGTATAATGCATAACGATCGGTTAAGCCGTTATAAGCTCTCCATAATTTTAGACCTTGATTATCATCAATTTGTAAAGTTTTAGAAAAGTTAGTATAAATATTACTTCCCTCATAAGTCAACTCTTGGGCAAACAAATCATCACCGGCATCTAATTGTAACAGCGGATTATCTTCGGCAACAAAAGAATAAAATTGAGGATATGTTGGTGTGCGGTCGCTTGCATTGTTGCCACATTTTACGGTTACATAAAAACGATATTCTGCCCCTTCTTCTAAATTAAATAACATTACCAGTGGCATAATGGTACTATAGCTTTGTTCAGCTTCTCCTTTTTTCCAGTAATGAAAAGTGTATTGTGCGCCCGGTATAACACTAAAATTAATAATTGCACCACGAGGGTTGGTATGTATTATTTGAACACCAAAATCATCAAAAGCGCAAACATTGGTACAACCATACGATTTAAAGTAGTGTGTGGCACTGTAGGCATATATTGATTACTAGTATTGCTCTGAAAAAATGAGATGAAGTTTCATAGTTTCGACTAATTAAAATGGTTGATAAAAGAGGCTTGCTGAACCGATTAGTTTTTACTTGTGTAAATCAAAAGTAGATGAAAATTATATGAAATAGTTACAGTTTAACATTTCCTTAATTGTCTTTAACTTATCACATTTTAAACAAATATGCAAGTACGTAAGTTGTAACATATTATATTATATTTAATTACGTAATTAAATGCATAAAAAAGATAGTTGCTTTGTGAAGGTAAGCACAAGCTACAGCTAGAAACGCACTATTTCAACTAAGTGTTGCTTTAATCACCTCAACGCTAATGGATTTAACTTAGAAGAGTTTAACTTTATCCGGGTAAATATTTTTATATACACTTTGTACTCATCAAGGTCAGTGTTATTATCTGTTACATTATTATTTTACAGATAAAACAAAAACAATATTTCTACCGCATCCAAACAACCGAACAGGCAATCTGAAAATAAATACTTAATCTCTTTATCATTCCCATAATTTTTTAATATATTTCGATCAATGAGTTTGTCGAAATCATTTGGGAGTGCCGTTTTTGGTATTAGTGCTACCACCATAGAAATTGAGATCAATATTTCTAAAGGAGGAAAATACTTTTTGGTAGGCTTGCCCGATTTAGCCGTGAGAGAAGGCTATGAACGCATTAAAGCAGCTTTAGTAAACAATGCCTACCGAATGCCCGGCTTAAAAATAGTAGTGAACATGGCACCAGCCGATATTAGAAAAGAAGGCTCGTCATACGATTTACCGATAGCCATGGGGATTATGGCGGCATCTGACCAAATTAATAATGAGGAACTCGGTAAATTTATTCTAATGGGTGAGTTGTCGCTCGATGGCACCATTCGCCCAATTAAAGGTGCCTTGCCCATTGCCATACAAGCACGACAAGAAAAATTTAAAGGCTTTATTTTACCCAAGCAAAACGCACGTGAAGCAGCTATTGTGAACGACCTAGAAGTGTATGGTGTTGAACACTTAAGCGAAGTAGTCGATTTTTTTAATGGGCAATCTACCATAAAGCAAACGGTTATTGATACGCGCACCGAATATTTTGAAAACATTACCAACGCCGCTTTCGATTTTGCCGATGTTAAAGGGCAATTCAACATTAAGCGATCTTTAGAAATTGCCGCCGCCGGCGGACACAACGTTATTTTAATTGGTCCGCCAGGAGCCGGTAAAACCATGTTGGCAAAACGTTTACCTACTATTTTGCCACCCATGAATTTGCGCGAATCTTTAGAAACCACCAAAATTTATTCGGTAACCGGTAAGTTGGCGGCTAGCGATTCTTTAATTGCGCAACGCCAGTTTCGAGCACCACATCATACCATATCTGATGTGGCTTTGGTAGGCGGAGGCAATCATCCGCAGCCCGGCGAAATTTCGCTTGCCCACAATGGTGTTTTGTTTCTTGATGAATTACCCGAGTTTAAACGTACTGTGTTAGAAGTGCTTCGGCAACCCATGGAAGAACGGCGCATCACCATTTCAAGGGCAAAATTTACCGTAGATTATCCGGCGAGTTTTATGTTGGTTGCTTCTATGAATCCCTGCCCTTGCGGTTATTACAACCATCCTGAAAAGGAATGTGTTTGTGCGCCCGGCGTAGTTCAAAAATATCTCAACAAAATTAGTGGACCATTATTGGATAGAATTGATTTGCATGTTGAAGTGATTCCCATTTCTTTTGAGGAGTTGAGTTCTATGAAAAAATCAGAACCGAGCGAAGCCATACGCGAACGGGTAATTGCTGCGCGCGACATACAAAACGACCGCTTCAACCAACAACAAGATATTTTTAGTAATGCTCAAATGCCCAGCAATATGGTTCGAGAGCTTTGCGCCATTAATCAAGCCGGCAAAACTTTGTTGAAAGCTGCTATGGAAAAATTAGGGCTTTCAGCACGAGCCTATGATAGAATTTTAAAGGTAAGCCGCACCATTGCCGATTTGGCTGCTAAAGAAGAAATATTGGTAGAACATTTGGCAGAAGCCATCAATTTTAGAAGTTTAGATCGAGAAAATTGGGCGGGTTAAAATTAAATATTATTAATAACTAAAAGATAATTGACATATGAAAAAATTCCTATTATGGATTCCTACTATTCCTTTTATGTTAAGCTTTGGCTTAATTTTAATAGTGTTTCATGCACTACAAGTAATGGCATTAAAATTAGGCTATACCGCACACACCAAAGTGGTTAACGGTATGATATTTTTTATAAACCTCAATATGTGGTGCTTGCTAAGCCCCATTAAATTTACTAACCTTGCAGGAAAGCTACCGACCAACAAACCCGCTATCATCATAAGTAATCATCAAAGTATGTTTGATATTCCGGCTATTGGGCAAATCTTAAAAAAACAACATCCTAAATACATCTCTAAAAAAAGTTTAGCTTATGGCATTCCAAGTGTGTCGTATAATATTCGAAATGGTGGGTCCATATGGTTTGAACGCCCTAAAAAAAACGATTCGGAAGCCATCAAAAATAAAAAACGTACAGAAGCCTTGGATAAACTGAATGCCTTTACACATTATCTCAACCAACACCAACGCAGCGGGGTCATTTTTCCAGAAGGTACCCGAAGTAAAAATGGGCATGTACATGAATTTAAACGAAAAGGTTTACATACCATGTTAAATAATATGCCCGATGCCCTTATTGTGCCCGTAGCTTTAGATGGCTTTTGGCGACTAACACAATACAAATTGAAACCTATGGGATTTTGGTTAAACTTATCGTGTACTGTATTGCCCCTAATTGAAAGAGCCGGCAAAAGCAACGATACCATTATTGATGAAGCGCATCAACTAATAAAAAATAACGTATATGATACGGTTGGTTAATTTTACAATACAAATGATCTGCAAAAATATTTGAAAACAACCAGCCTGTTTCAATTAAAGGATAGTCCCGCTTTCCGCTCAAATGCCGTTTGCTCCGCGACAATGCCCAACCGCAAAACGGCATAACCGCTGCAATCGGGTTTAGTTTACTAACTTTTGTTCTTCGTAGCTAAGTTTCTCAAAAAGACATGATAATAGCTACCGTTTAAATCCAAACAATTAAAAATCGAAAAGATTGGATTTTGGATTTTGAATTCTACACAGGAGCTTTCATTTCAACACCACATTTAGCACATTTCAACAACGCACCATTGTTGTAAAATTTATCAAAAATTACTGGCAAATCGGTTTCAATATTTTTTACGTGAAAATCTTCTTGATACAATTCATTGCCACAATTTTCGCAAAACCAGACTAAGCCATCTTCCATATCCGCAGGGCGTTTGGTTTCTATTACCAAACCTATAGTGCCCGGTCCACGTTGTGGTGAGTGGGGTACATTAGATGGCAATAAATAAACATCTCCTTCCTTGATGTGAATGTCTTTAGCTTCGCCATTGTCAATAACCTTTAAAACAATATCTCCTTCAACCTGATAGTAGAATTCGGGGGTTTTATTTAAGTGGTAATCTTTTCGGGAGTTGGGTCCGCCAATTACCATGGCAATGTACTCGCCATTTTCCCAAATGCATTTGTTGCCTACCGGTGGCTTCAGCAAATGCCGGTTGTCTTCAACCCATTGTTTTAAATTAACTACTGAAAATAAATTTGACATACTGGTTTTTTTTCTTGTGTAAATATATAAAACTATTGGTAAAATGAAAATTGAATTAATATTTCGAAAATCAAGAAAAGCTACATTACATTTTCATTACTTATCTTTGGCTATCCACAATATTGGCTATGGTAAACTTTAAGTTATTTGGTAAATATAATTATGTAAAAATATACTTGGTCTGTTGGGCTTGTATATTTTTTTATTTTGTCAACGGTCAATCCGATACCATTGTGCCTGCTATCCAACGCCTCGAACCTATTTTAATAAAAGCTACAAAAACCCAAAAAAGTTGGCAACCTACTACTAATTCAGTTTATGTCATCATACCCAAAACTAAAGATCAGTTGGTTCAAAATAGTTTGCAAGAATATTTGTTGCAAAGCCCAAGCATTTTCGCGCTTAATGCAAACAATAAAGCGCAAGACTTGCGTATTGCCATCAGGGGCTTTGGGTCTAGAGCTGCTTTTGGTGTAAGAGGTGTAAAAATTATTGTTGATGGCATACCGGAAACCACTACCGATGGTCAAGGACAGTTAGATAATCTTAACTTAGGCATTATTGATCGAATAGAAATATTAAACAATGGTTCTTCATCTCTTTATGGTAATGCTTCTGGTGGCGTAATTAATATTTTAACCATCAATGAAAACGCACTGTTTGCAAAAGATCGTTTTTTATATGCCGGACTTGGTTTCCAATCTTTTAAAGGGCAACAACATCAGTTAACTATCGGTCAACAATTAAAAAAAACCAGTGTATTGTTGCACGTTAATAATCATTTGGGTAATGGCTATAGAGACCACTCCGCATTTGCATCAAGCAATCAAAATGTTCGGGTGGTTCATAAATTTTCTCCATCCAATAAATTGGAAGCTATTGTTAATAGTATGCTTAGCTTAAAAGCAGAAGACCCCGGTGGGCTTACTGTAGAACAATTTGATAGTTTACCCACTGCGGCAAGAGATAGCAACTTACAATTTAAGGCAGGTGAATTGATCTATCAATTCAAATCATCATTGAGATATGAAGGTAACATAGGTAAAGATTTGAACTTAAACACCTATGCATTTTACTCAAAAAGAAATTTCCTTGGAAGTTTGCCTTTTTCATTTGGCGGTATTATTGATTTAAACCGAAATTTTTTTGGACATGGCACTTCGTTGACTAAAAGTTTGAAAAAAAATAACATTAAATGGACTGCTGTTGGGGGTTATGAATTATCAACACAAAGAGATTTTAGAGAACGTTTTATAAATGAGGATGGTGAAAAAGGTGATACCACACTTGCTCAAAAAGAACAATTTACCAATGCTGGCTTTTATGCAATAAATGATGTTAGCTATGATAAACTTAACCTAAGTCTTGCACTACGCTATGATATTAATTTTATAAAAATTGTAGATGAATGGTTTGATTTAAATGATAATTCCGGTTCAATTAATTTGAATGATTTTAACTATTCTATTGGCTTGGCTTATCAAATTGCAGATAGCAAAAACCTGTTTATGAATTATTCAACAAGTTTTGAAACGCCTACGCTCAATGAACTTTCTAATAATCCTGATGGGAGTGGTTTTAATCCGAATTTGAAAGCCCAAACGGCGCAACATCTTGAATTGGGTATAAAAGGTTATCTGCAACAAAAGACTGCTTTTCAAATATCTTTGTTTAAAGTAGCTTCAAAAAATGAGTTACTACCGTTTGAGGTAGATTCTATACCGGGCAGAACTTTTTTTAGAAATGTAGGAAGTACGGATAGACTAGGGCTTGAATTATTTGTCCAATATCCAATTAGTAAAGCGATAGAACTTTCTACTAATTGGAGTTTCAATCATTTTACTTTTAAAGACTATGAATTAGATGGTGTAAATTTTAAGGATAATAAGTTGCCGGGTTTACCAAATTTTCAAGGCTTTATACAAATGGATTTTACATTTTTGAAAGGAATGCAGCTGAATTTTCAAAACCAAGTGACGGGCAAAATATTTATGAATGATGAAAATGATGCCTTTCAAGAACCCAAGATTGTTTCTAATATTTCTTTAAAATATACTGTTGACAGAAAACGGTTTAAGCTATTTCCGTATGTGGGCGTGAACAATATATTCCAAACTAAATATGCCGATAATATTAGAATTAATGCTTTCGGAAACCGGTTTTACGAGGCAGCCCCTAATATTTTATTTTATGGTGGATTGAGACTTGGAATTTGATAGATTGATACCAAATTACGGCAGACCGCACTTAGAAGCCTAGCCCCGACAGTAGCGGTTATGCTGCTTGAAGCGATTGCTTTTGTAGCCAAGCCGCAGCATTTGAGTGGATGGCGGGACTATCCATTTTGCGAGGACTGTTCTTTCGCTTCAAAAAAAATTAGTCAAAAATACTTAACGAAATTTGTCCCTTTAAAAGTTCGTCCATCGTATCGCGTTCTCTAATTAAATAATCTTTGTCTTGATGGATTAATACTTCTGCCGGACGATAGCGGCTATTGTACGTGGAAGCCATGCTGTAACAATACGCTCCGGCATTTTCTATGGATAAAATATCGCCAACCCGTACTTCATGGAGTTTGCGGTTGGCGCCTAAGGTGTCGGTTTCGCAAATGTAGCCCACCACATCGTAAATGCGTTGTTGCCCGTTTGGATTAGAGAGGTTGATGATATGATGATAAGCACCATACATCATTGGGCGAATGAGATGGTTTAAGCCAGAATTTACCCCCACAAAAGTAGTGGCAGGTGTTTGTTTAACAATGTTGGCTTTTACCAAAAAATGCCCGGCTTCACTTACTAAAAATTTACCGGGTTCAAACCAAATTTCGACCTCTTTACCATATTGTTGATTAAACGCGTGTACGGCTTCGGTCATTTTTTTGCCTAATTGAGCAATGTCCGTAACAATGTCGCCTTTTTTGTATGGCACTTTAAAGCCACTGCCGAAGTCAATAAAATGAAGGTCTTCAAAATCTTGAGCGGCATCAAATATAATTTCGGCACCTTTTAAAAAAACGTTGGCATCTAAAATATCGGAACCGGTATGCACATGTAAACCATGCACATTAATATTATTGGCTTTTATAATGCGATGTACGTGTCGCATCTGTAAAATAGAAATACCAAATTTAGAATCGATGTGTCCGGTTTGAATTTTGGAATTTCCACCACCATTTAAATGTGGATTAACTCTAATGCATAATGGAATGGTATTTGCAAAGGTATTGCCAAATTCTTCTAATTGTGCAATGTTATCAACATTAACGGGTATGCCGAGTTCAACGGCTTTTTCAATTTCATCGAAACCCACACAGTTGGGGGTAAACATAATATCGGTTGCGGCAAAACCGGCTTTTAAGGCTATGTAGGCTTCTTGAATAGAAACGACATCTACCCCAATGCCTTGTTGCTTAAAAAATTGTAAAACATTGATGTTGCTTAAGGCTTTAACGGCATATTTTATTTTTATAGCAATGCCTTGATAAGCGGATTGCATTAATTGCAACTTTACTAACATTTTACTGGTATCGTAAACGTATAAAGGTGTGCCGTATCGCTCCACTAAATTTAATACATCTATTTCTCCTATTTGATACTTGTCGTTTTTTAAAATCATCATTTAACACGTATAAGGGTTTATGCTAAGAAAACACGGGGTTCTTCTTCTAATTCAACTTTAATATAATCTTGTAAAGAAGTAGACAATTGAACGCCAACATAGTCTACCTGAATTGGGAATAGTTTATGCATCCGGTCAATTAAAACGGCTACCTGAATTTTTTTGGGTAAGATGTCTAATAAAGGTTTCATAGCGTAAAAGGTGGTGCGTCCGGTGTTGGCAACATCATCTACCAAAATGATCACTTTATTGTTTAATTCATTTAATGGAATTGCATAATCGATACTTTCTTGTAGTGGATTTCTTTTTTCTAAACTAAGCGTAGAAACCACAATTTCTGTTTCGGTAGCTATATTTTGCAAATGCCCGGCAATAATATTGGCTAATTGAGTTCCTCTACTTTTTATGCCAATCAGGTAAATTTTTGTTTCCTTATAATTGCGTTCGGCAATTTCGTAGGCAATGCGTTTTAGTTTGTCTGCAATCCGTTCTGCGCTTAAAATATCCATTTTAGTTAATTATAATTTTTCAATTTGAATGATAAATAAGTCTGTTTTAATGGGTTTCTCTGGACTAACTATCAAAACGTGAAGCCGATAAAATACCATCAATCTGTTTGAGTTTTTTAATTAATTTATCCAACTGTTTGGTATCATCTACATATACCATAATATGTCCTTTAAATATACCTTCACTGGCATCTATCGAAATGGAACGCATATTCACCTTTAAATCGCTACTGATTACATTCGTTATTTTTTGTATGATGCCAATATCATCTAAACCCGTTACCCGTATACCGGTTAAAAAAGCTATCTTCTTTTTTTGCGACCATTTGGTTTTGATTACCCGGTAGCCATAATTAGCAATTAGCGAAGAAGCGTTCGGACAATTTTTCCGGTGTATTTTTATACCTTGCCCAATACTTACGAAACCAAACACATCATCGCCGGGTATAGGGCTGCAACATTTTGCCATGGTATAATCTAACTTGTCTCCAACATCACCAAAAAGTAATAAATCGCTGTCTTTTTTATTAATCTCGGTATCCCGAATTTTAACTTGTTCTTTATGTTGTTCAATATTCTTTTTGAAAACAATCCGGTTACTTTTTATTTCTAAGCGTTTTATTTCTTCGAGACTTAAATCTCTATTGGCAATATGAAAATACAAATCTAACAAGTCGGTTTGTTTGTAATGTTGTAGCAAATCGTTTAAAAACTCGTTAGTTGGGGTTAGCTTTAGTTGTTTTAAACGCCGGAATAAAATTTCTTTTCCATCACCGGCAATTCTTCTTTTTTCATCTTTAAGGGCAGATTTAATTTTAGAACGGGCTTTAGAAGTAGTCGTAAATTTCAGCCAATCTTCGGTTGGTTTTTGTTTTTTAGAAGTAATAATTTCTATTTGATCACCATTCACTAATTTATGGCTTAAGGGCACCAACTTGTGATTGACCTTAGCCCCAATGCATTTTGCCCCAATGTCGGTATGTATATCAAAAGCGAAATCTAAGGCAGAAGCTCCTTGCGGTAAGATACGCAATTCTCCTTTGGGCGTAAATACATAAATTTCATCTTGATATAAGTTTAATTTAAAATTATGTATAAAATCTAAGGCATCCGATTCGGGATTGGTCAGCGTTTCTCTAATTTGGTTCAACCATTCATCTAGTGCCCCTTCCTTATTATTATCTTTTGTGTTATCATCTTTATATTTCCAATGTGCAGCAAAACCCTTCTCTGCAATTTCATCCATCCTGGTTGTTCTAATCTGTACTTCTACCCATTTTCCGTCGGGTCCCATCACGGTAGTATGCAACGATTCGTAACCATTCGCTTTAGGTGTTGAAACCCAATCGCGCAAACGGTCGGGATTTGGTACATAGTGATCGGTTATTATGGAATAGGCTTTCCAACAAAGTGCTTTTTCATCTTCTTTAGGGCAATTGATTACTATCCGAATGGCAAACAGGTCATAAACTTCTTCAAACTCAACTTTTTTCTTATGAATTTTATTTTGAATACTGTGTATCGATTTTGGTCTGCCGGCTATTTTAAAATTAATCAGTCCTTGCGCTTTTAACGAGCTTTTTATCGGTTTAATAAATTCTTTAATATATTTTGCCCGTTCTATTTTGGTAGCCGCTAATTTTTTGGCAATTCCCCGATAGGTTTCTTTATCGGTGTATTTCATAGAAAGGTCTTCTAACTCCGACTTAATCGCATACAAACCCAAACGATGCGCTAAGGGCGCGTACAAATATTTAGTCTCCGAAGCAATTCTGATTTGCTTATGCTCCGGCATAGAAACCAACGTGCGCATATTATGCAGGCGGTCTGCAATTTTCACTAAAATTACGCGTACATCATCTGCCAAAGTCAATATTAACTTTCTAAAATTTTCAGCTTGTATAGAATTTTCTAAATCAAAAATGCCTGATATTTTGGTTAAGCCATTAACGATGTTGGCAATTTGCGAATCAAAAGAGTGCTCAATATCTATTAAGGTTAGTTCGGTATCTTCAACCGTATCGTGCAGCAAGGCACAAATAATACCTACAGGTCCCAAACCAATTTCTTTACACGCAATTTTAGCAACCGCAATAGGATGCAAAATATAAGGTTCACCAGATTTTCGGCGCATCCCTTCGTGTGCTTCATTTGCCATTTCAAAAGCCCGTCTTATTCTTTTTTTGCTGCGTTTGTCCGCTTTATGCTCGCTGCATCGCACCAATTGGCGATAGGCATTGATAATTAATTTTTTATCCTCTTCCGGTGAAACTACTGTCATGTTGTTTTTACGTTCTACTATGTGTTATACGTACTTAAAATTTTATTGGGCATTAGATCTATTTTTTCATTCAACATTCATTATTCATTAATTGGTCATCCAAAAAATATCGAATATCGAACACCGAATTTTAAATGTTGAATTTTTCCATATAAAAAATACCACTTCGATCGTAAATTGGGGCTATATCTTAAACTCTTGTTCTTCATGTATTGCCTTTCATTTAATTACTCTAAGATATAATTTTTCTTTGGAAAAGGAATGTGATTTTTTGGAGCTGTACAACATATTTGCTTTTCTGCCAAATCGATTGTTATGCTATCTTTAATTTATAATCAGCCAAAACTACTTGTAAATATACATTTCTGGCTGTAAAAAAGTATTTATACAGCCAATTTAGGTTAGAATTCTTATTTCTGGCTGCAAAAAATAAATTTAGCAGCCAAAACTACTATTTTTTATGTACTTTTGGCTGATAATGGCAACGGACAAAGGCATTATTGGAAGAAAGAAAGAGATAACTACCTTAAACAGAATTTTAAGAAGCAAGAAATCTGAATTTTTAACCGTTTACGGCAGAAGAAGAGTTGGCAAAACTTTTTTGATAAGAGAATATTTTAAATATAGGTTCGATTTTCAAATATCGGCTTTAGCTAATGCCAATACCCAACAACAACTGTTTAATTTTGATACTACTTTAAGCGAACAATCAAATCTTGTTTTTGAAGATGAATCGAAAAATTGGCTAATTGCTTTTCAACGTTTAATTCGGCATCTTAACCAAAAACGAAATAAAAAAAAGATCGTTATATTTTTTGATGAGCTTCCATGGTTTGATACGCAAGCATCCGATTTTATGATGGGCTTAGAACATTTTTGGAATAGCTGGGCAAGCAATCGAAAAAATGTATTGCTGATTGTATGCGGCTCCGCAGCTTCGTGGATGGTGAATAATTTAATTAACAACAGCGGTGGCTTACATAACCGCATTACCCAAAAAATAAAATTAGAAGCCTTTACCCTAAATGAAACGGAAGCCATGCTGGTTTCTAAAAACTGTGTGTTAGATCGCTACCAAATTCTTCAATTGTATATGGCGTTAGGTGGTATCCCCTATTATTTAGAAGCTGTTCAACCCCATTTAAGTGCTACTCAAAATATGCAGGAATTATTATTTGACAAAGCCGGTTTATTGAAAAATGAGTTTTTTAATTTGTACCGTTCTCTTTTTCGCAGATATGATATTTATGAAAAAGTTGTGGAAGCACTTTCTACTAAAAATAAAGGTTTACAACGCAATCAAATTATCAAGTTATCGGGTATTTCTTCGGGCGGTACATTAACTAAAGTTTTAAGCGATTTAGAAGAAAGTGGCTTTATCCATTCGTATACTTCATTAGATAGCAAACAAAAAAATACGCTTTATCGCTTATCGGATTATTATACTGCTTTCTATTTCAGATTTATCAAAAAAGGACATTATAAGGGTAAAAATAGTTGGACTAACCTTATTGATAATCCTGCACATAGGGCTTGGCAAGGTTTTGCTTTTGAACAAATTTGCTTAGATCACGTTTGGCAAATTAAGCAAGCCCTTGGTATTAGTGGCATACAATCAAACAATGTAGTTTGGCAAGCCAAAAGCGGTGGAAAAGCTGCTCAAATTGATTTGTTAATTAATAGACGTGATCAGGTTATTAACGTGGGCGAGTGTAAATTTTCATTAGATACTTTTACTATTGACAAGGCTTATGCGGAAAAACTAAGATCGAAAATTTCAACTTTTAAAATCGCTACTCAAACTAAAAAATCGATTTTTTTAACGATGATTACCACTTATGGTGTTGAGAAAAATAAATATGCTAATTTGTTAGTTCAAAATGAAGTGATGATGGACGAGCTGTTTAAGAATTAATATTAGGAAGGTAATTAAAGCGGAGTGCGGTTGGAAGTTTAACCCTGATAGGAGCGGTTATGCTGTTTTGCAGGGCAGGCTATGTAGCATGGCAAACAGCATTTGAGTGGATAGCAGGCTGCGCGTTTTTAAAATAATTCATCCGTTTCGTTTCTAAAAAATATAGTCATTGTATGTTGAGCAATTATTATCTCGCAACTCTTTCCTTATTTAATTTGTAGTTGCAATTTTTGAACTTAAAATTTTAAAGTTCTTTTAACAGGGCTTTGGCATTTTTTCCATATTGTGCGTTGCTTGTTAAACTTTGTAATTGTGCTTTAGCATTTTCAACATCATTGTTTTTTAAGTAAGCCAAGGCTAAGTACCATTTTGCTGATGCCTGACCTTTAATTTTTTGGAAAGTTTGAATAGCATTGTTGGTTTGATGGAGTTTAAATTCGGCGCAACCTTTTGCTAATAGTACTTCGCTATCATTGGCATTAATGCCTAAGTATTGATTAAAATTTTCTAAAGCCAAATCATAAGCCTTGCCGTTATAATATTTTTTTCCTTTTTTCAGTATTTCATCTGATTGACCGCCTCCCATAAAAGTTTCTAAAGTATAGGGCGTAAAATTTTGCTCCGCCAATTGGGTAGGTGACACTTGATTTGTAAATGGATTGAAGAGAAACAGTAATAAAGCTGCCGCAGCCGCAAGTGCAGCCAATGGAAACAATCGTCTTGTAATGGTTGTACGTTTTGGCACTTTATTAGCATCATTATGCTCAATATTTTGTTCAATTGAAGTATTATTTTGATCGGATGCATATTCAACTGCATACTTTTTGCCATATTCATTAAACATAGCTTTGAGGGCTTTATCTTCTTTTTCAAATCGAAAATGATTATTAAGTGAAGCATCTACATCTTTATATAATGCCACTTCTTCTTTTAAAGTACTATTGGTGGCAAGTTCTTGTTCGAAATTGTTTAATTCTACCATAGATAATTCGCCTTTTAAATATTTTTCAATCTGTTCGTAATTGTATTCCATTGCCTTTAAATTAAGGGTTCGTTAAATTTTTATAAGCCGGGTGATCTTTGATTAATTTTTGAAGATTTCCTCTACAGCGGTGAATGCGCTGGTTGGTACTGTTAACCGTGGCAAAACCTAACTGAGGCATAATTTCTTTTGCAGAAATACCTTGCAAACTTAAACGCAATACTTTTTGACAAGATTCGCTAAGTTGTTCAAAACAAAGTAAATACAATTGATAACGTTCATCTGATTGATTGGTATCATTTGCAATTACCTTACTATCAACTTCATGTTTATATCGTTCATTATCTTCATTAATTACCCTAATTTTTTTATTTTTTCTAAGTTTATCTATCCATTTGTTTTTATAAATAAAATAAAAGTAGCCTCCAAAGGGAACCTTCAATTTAAAATCTTCTTTTCTAACCTTTTTAACTATAGCCATTAAAGCTTCCTGAAATAGATCGTCCGCATCTTGAACGCTACCATTATTTTTGGTGACATATTGAATAACTTCTTTGTACCATTTTTGGTAAATTTCTTCTATTAAAAGACTATCGTTATTTCTCAACGCTTCTATATATTTATGATCGGGATGACTATACTCTGGCATAATATCTATAAAAATTGTGTAACACTAACTTGTATTAAATTCTTTTAGTGCAATAATAGGTAATTATCGTGTTATTTGAAAAATAAAATAAAGTTGAGAAATAGGGGTAATATTTTTGCATATGTAACGATATATAATAAAATTCACTCAAATAAAGCATGCGCTACTTACAAAACGCACTTCTTATTAATTTTTTAATGAACCACAATTTAATCAATCACAAATTGATGTTAAGTACTTAAACTTTTGTGTTGTTGCTGAGGACTTTTAAATGCAATAGCCGGCAGTTCTCAGTTTTTTAAAATCAAATCCTTCATAAAGTACTTTTAAGCTCAAGTGTATACTTGAGCTTTTTTCTTTTATGCTTTCTGTGCTAACCATACTCATAATTGAGGTGTTAAAAGACTTAGTTTTAAGGAATATTGTCTACATATATTTCTATGGTTCATTACCTGCAATTTATCTACAATGAAAAATAATTTTAAAAAATAAAGAGACCAGGGTAAGTTATCGATGCCTCTTTCGATATACTTATGAAATCAATAATAATTAAATGCTTAACAATTAAAACATTAAAGTTTTTAAATGATTAGCAAAAATTTTAATAGATTGATTTGATACAATAATTTTAAACTTATGTAAATTTTCAATAAAATATGAATAAAATAACACTTACCTATTATTACTTAAATTTAAATAAAGTGAAGTTCACGCCAAAACTTTATTATAATTATAATAGTCTATTAAAAAATGCTGAGAGCTATAAATCACCTTATTAAAAATGCCTGAAACTAAACAACATCCACCCTAAAACCATTTACTTTAAAACCACTTAAAACCACTTAAAACCCCAAGTACAAAAACATCCAATACTAGAATACTGAATACTTTAACACACCAGAATACCCAAAGGTTACTAAAAAAGTATTTAATGAGCTACCCGATTACTAAAGAACACCCAAAAACACCCTTTTTAAATTGATATAAAATAAAAATGATTAGTATGACAAAACATCCAAAAACTGGCTTTTTTTGACTTTAGCATTTGAGCTGACGAAGTCTTCTTTAGTTAAAGAAGTTTTTACTATTGAGAACAAATTATTACTCTAAATCTTGAAACTTTAGAGCCCAATACTAAAAAGCAGTTTAGTTGTAATTCATGAACTTGCTGTAAGGGCAAGTTCACTTGTCTTAATAATTCTAGCAAAACCGTCTTTAATATGAGTTAAATTGTGTTGGGAGGTTTGTTTGAAACATAATATCAACTTTTGGTACCTTTTAATTGGCTATCCGTTAATTTGGTATGATTTTTTATTAGTTTTATTTAAATTCTTTCATTTCGCATGGCAGTGTAAATGATGAATCATCGTCTGCGAACCTAACTCACGCTTAAGGGTTTGATGATGCCTCAAAAAATAAAATTAAAAAAACTATCTAACCAGGGTAAGTATATTCATACCCTTGCGATATAGGTACGAACAAATTAATCAATTAAAATGTTAACAACACAAACAACACATTTGATACTAAAGACCCCTTTATGTAAAGTGTTTAATAAGGACACCAACTTTCAAACGCTACAAAGATTATTTTTTGTATGCGGTATGCTAATTTGCTTACTTATGGGCAGTTTGCCGGGTAAGGCGCAACTTACTTTTACCTCTAACGTTTCGGCATCATCAAACAATTGCCATATTGATGATTGGACCGCTTTAAAGGCGTTGTATGAGAGTACAGATGGGGATAATTGGAAAAATAATGACGGTTGGGAAGCTGTTCAATCTTTTTACCCATCCAGAAATTGTGATTTAAATGATTTGTACGGAATAGAAACGAATTCTAAAGGTAGAGTGATTGAAGTAGCTTTAGTAAATAATAATTTGCGAGGTAACCTAACCGATGAATTAGGTTTACTGTATTACTTAGATATTTTGAGACTTGCAGACAATCATCTAAGTGGTTCTATCCCCAATTCATTAGCCAATCTAAATCATTTACGGGTTTTGATATTAGTACTTAACAACTTGACCGGTACCATTCCTAATTTCCAAAACATTAGTCAATTATTAATGATACAGGATAATAGATTTACTTGTGAAGAAATTAATGCTAGTAAAGCCTCTATTAATCCTAATACAACTTTTCTATATTCTTCTCAGCAATTTGCACATGATTATGAGCCAATTGTAGCAGACATTATTCAGACGAATAGTGTTAATATTAGTATTGATATTACTGATTATACTTTAAATAGACGGAGAGTAGCTCAAGATGCAGGTGATGTAGATATTAATGATAGTAGCTTAGATTATTACTGGAAAAAAATGGCAATTATTACTCTAATAGTTCAGCTATTGATTCTGATAATGTTGCCACTTTAAATTTTGATGAAATTCAACCAGAAGATGCAGGCATTTACACACTTCATATAAAAAATACATGTACAGAAGATTTTGAACTCGTCTCTGACCCCATCTATATTATTTACCCGGGCTATGATTTTGATGGGCAACCGGTAGAAAGCAACCAAATTATGGTGGAGTTTGACAGTCCTGAATCTACCGAGTTTTACGAAGAGCAAATTTTATTCCCCAACGCCGGTTTTATGATTGATCGCTGCAACTGCAACCGCGAGTTGTATTTATGGCAATTTCCAAGCACGGAAGATGCTTTGGCTGCTTTAACCGAAATTAATGGAAAACTTCAAAACGATCATGATAGTGAAAATGATATAGATGGTGGCTTTAATAATACAGTAAACAGAGTGGCGGACACGGAAGCTACTCAGCAATTAGCTTATTATCTTCCGGCACCAAGCTTGGGTAATTATCCTGATGTAGTTAATCTATTTATTTTGGATACTGGTGTAGATGATGATGCCATATGTTTAGATGTTAACTTCTTATTAGATGATGCACCGGTTGATGTTTGCTATGATGGTTCTGCTCGAGGTTACGATTATTTAGAACAAAATGGACCTAATGGCGATTATATCAACATAAATTATCAGGATGATCAGGGGCACGGTACTTTCGGATATAATACGATGAGCAGTGGTTTCACCTATGCCGGTAATATCAATATTATCCCCTTAAAAATATTTGATCAGGAAGGAAATGGCAATTTGTTTGATTTAACATGCGCATTGTATCACGCCATTGATCACGGTGCCCATTTGGTGAACATCAGTGCCGGTTATCAAGGACAGTTGTCAACAATTTTAGAAAATGCTATTAATACCGCCAGAGAAGAAGAAGTGTTTATCTGTACCTCTGCCGGTAATAATGGTATAAACATTGATACCCTTCCTCAATATCCTGCTAGTTTTGCTGGCTTATATCACTATGAATATAACGAAGAGGGTGAAGTAATTGATTCTACTCGTTATGCTAATGTTATTTCTGTTGCCTCTCAAAAAGGGAAAGAACAATTTGCGGACAATACTAACTTTGGACCTAAGTCGGTTACTTTATCTTGTTTAGGAGAAGAATTGGCAGGAATTTCCTTAGATTGTAATAATGTAATAGGAGGCGGTACTTCATTTGCTACATTTGTGGTTAGTCGTTATCTTGCTTTAGAAATTGCCAAAGATAATAGCCGAACTTTAGATGAAATTTGGAATACCTTCGAAGCAGAACTAAGCTGGGATGGAATTGGAACGTTTAGTTCAAACCAAAAAACAATAACAGGTAAACGTGTACATTTAAATCTTATCAAACAATACCAGAATATACTCGGCAGAGGAAAGATCGCTTATAATTCATCCATTGAAACACAATTAGTACAAACATCAATAGATATGGCTACACTCAATTACAAAGTTCCTGAAAATGGAGCAGTGAAAGTTAGTTTATATGATGCCTCAGGAAGATTTGTACAACATTTATTAAATGAAAATATCAACAGAGGTAATCATCAACTCCCATTATCTAAAAATACACTTAAGCCAGGAATATATTTTCTACAAGTAGGCTATGAGCCCAATAATGGTCTAGAAGAGAATATTATACTAAAACTTCCGGTCTTAAAATAAAATTTACACTTAAAAGGTGTTATTGATACAATAAAAAAAATCTTCCAGCATGGCGTTAAAAGAACCCGTCGTGCTGGAATTTTGTTTATTAAAACGAAACAAAATATCCAGAATCCCCTTTAGTCAAAAACCGAACATATATGGAAACATATCTGAATATAAAAACTAAAGAATAGCTTGTACCAACTAATCAATATAGAATAAATGTTCTGTTACTCTCCACATTTTCCACGATGACGGCAGTGGTTTTTGAGAAGCTTCTGGAGTTTCTAGTGAAGCAGAGATTTTATGAGTGACCTATCCTACTTTACTAAACAATTTGCAATGCTTCCGGCTTTTAGTCTCATCTATTAAAAATATAGGCATAACCATTAAATTGATTAAATTATATCTTTGCCCTGTGAATGATTGTTTGAAAATTAAATGTTTAAAAAATGCTTAAAAACCAGATTTGTCAATTTCTATTTTATTTTCAGATAGCAAACCTATTAAACTCTCCTTCTTTTGCTCAAAGTTTACCTCAATCTTACTACAATGACGATATTAAATCGTATAAGTGTACTGCGTCTAAAGTTGATATTGATTTTTTATTAGAAACTATACAATCAAATACTATTAAAGACACAGCACTATTAGCATGCTGCTATCATCAAATTGGGTTACAACTATTTAAAAGAGACAGAGATTATGTAAAAGCAATTAAATATAATCAATTAGCGGCTGACTTAAGAAAAAAATATGATGATGGTTTATATTGGAAGTCGTTAAGAAATATAGGTATTTGTTATAAACTATTGAACGAATATAGCAGATCGGTTATTTTTTTTGAATTAGCAATCAAAGCTTATGAAAACAAAGAACCTAATTACGAAGCACAATTGCTTCGTTATCTCGCTGAAGTCTTGTCAAAAACAGGTGAACACCATAGAGCTAAGACTATTGCAGAACAGGCTCTTAAAATCAAGACCAGTGAAAATGATAAAGCAAGAATTCATAGTAGGATTTCTGAAATTATTACAGCTGCCGAAGACTCACTTTATTATGATGAGGCTATTTATCATGCAAAACAAGCTATTGAAAAAAGTGAAAAAATAACTACTCAAATGGTTGCAATCAATGAATTAGCAATAGCTTATTTTTGGAAGGAAGATTTTAACAATGCAATTAAATATTATAAGAAATATACAAAATTAGCTGATAATTCAGAGAATATACAAAAAAAAGCCTTCGCATTAAATAATATTGCCAATGTTAATCACTATTTAGAAAATTATACAAAAGCAATAAATTTGTTAGGTGAGTCTTTATATTTTAAGCAACAGTACAACAATCATCAAGAATTTGATTTTGACTATGTTAGTAATTACAGAAATCTTGGAAGCAATTTTGTTGAAATTGATGAGCTAGATACTAGTCTAATTTGTTACCAAAAAGCCATAATGAATCTAACAGATAAATTTAGAGATGATGATATTTTCAAAAACCCTCAATTAAGTAATTCTTTTTACATTTATTCGAAACGTTATTTAATAGAAGTACTTGATTTAAAAGCAATTGCTGCCTTTGAATATTATAAAAAAGACGGTGATGAAAATTATCTCAGTTTAGCTGAACAAACCTACCAAACCCTATTGGATTTCCATACTCATTTGCAACTTGACGTTTCAACAGAAAATTCAAGACTATTACAAGCGAACAAAATTGTTCCATTTATAGAACAAGCCTTAGAAATAGCCTACACCAAACAATCCATCAACCAATTTAATGCCCAAGCCACTTTCCGCTTAATAGAAAAAAATAAGGCAACCGTTTTAGCACAATTAATGAATGAAAACGATGCTTTACTATTTGCCAATTTACCCGATAGTTTAAGAGAACAAGAACAAGATATAAAACTCGCCATATCTTTTTATGAAAGAAGATTAAATGAAGCCAAATCTGAAGTGTCCTCCTCTGAAGAAGAAAGGGAAGAGTTAGAAAGCGAAATCAATGAATTAGAAAATGACCTGTTTGTAAGCAAAGAAAACTACCATCGCTTAATTAGAAATTTGGAGGAAAAATATCCCGACTACTATCAGTTTAAATATAAACAAAAAGAAACGACTTTAGCTGAGGTACAAAGTCAATTGAATGATGAAACAGCTATTTTAGAATATTTTGTAGGTTCTAATCAACTTTATATATTGTCTATCCAAAAAAATAAAACTAAGTTGTACCAAATTGAAAAATCCGAGGATTGGGATAAACGCATTGATGATTTTGTGGGTATTTTTAATGGTGTAAGTTTAGGTGATGATTTACATAGTGTTGCTACGGTGAATCGATTTACCGAACGAGCTACTTTTTTCTATGAAACTCTAATACAACAAGCTTTGGATGATTTAGATAAACAAATTACCCATCTTCAAATTATACCGGATGCCGAATTGAACTACATCCCTTTTGATGTGTTGTTTTATGAAAAACCGGATACTACCAATAAACTTACCTTTAGTAATTTACCGTATCTTATTAGGCAAAAGGCTATTGGTTATGCCTACTCGGCTAACTTATGGATCAATAATTTAAATACTGAACCATTACAAAACCATATTGCCTATGGGGGTTACGCTTCTCAACATGGCTTTGAAGAAGCAGATGCCGATTTACCCATTGCCCGAGAACAAGTACAACATATAGCCGGGCTATTTAAAGGCAAATCTTATGTAGCCGATACGGCTACGAAATCTGCTTTTTTAAATGATCAAAATGCGTATAACATTTTACACTTTGCCATGCACGGCAAGGTTAATGATACTTTGCCATTAAATTCTCATTTGGTGTTTACTAAAACTGATAGCTTAAACAAACTCTATGCAGCTGACCTGTACAATACCAAATTGCAAACAAATTTAGCAGTATTGGGAGCTTGCAACACAGGCACAGGCAAAGTTCAAAAAGGGGAGGGGGTTATGAGTTTGTCGCGTGCCTTTACTTATGCCGGTTGCCCCAGTTTGGTCATGAGTTTATGGAGCATTCCTGATGTTTCCTCAACTAAAGTATTGGATGGTTTCTTTAAAAATTTGAAAGAGGGAGCGACTAAAGATGTGGCTTTGCAACAAGCTAAACTCCATTTTTTAGAGACTTCTGAAAAATCGCATCCATTGTATTGGGCAGGTTTGGTAGCCGTTGGTAATTTAGATGCCTTAGATTTTAAGTCTAACCATCCTATTTGGTTATACAGTTTAATCGGCTGTCTTGCTTTTTTTGTCATGTTGTTTTTTGCTCGATATTACTTGAGTAAAAACAAGATTAAACCATAATTAATTATATATTTTTTATTGTTTACATTTAAATTTTTAAAGAGAAATATTCATAGTTTTAAAAATGATAGAATTCTTTCTTTTTATATAATCGCCACAGTATTGCTTGTTTATGTTAAACTTGATTAGGCTGAATTTTAAACTTTTTGACTAAGGCTTTTGCACTTATACTTCTTCAAAAAATAGCTCCATAACACCACTATGAAGCGATTTTTTGAATCGCCTAAACACAAAATCCAGTAGCAAAAAAAGCCCAAAACTCAACCTAAGAAAGTATATTCCAAATTTAACTTTGGCAAACAACCTTCCAATATCTTGTTATGATGAAAAAGTGAACAGTTATATATGCTTGGGCGACAATTTACTATGAAGATGGCGTACAATTTAAATTAAAAAATGTAGCAGTAAGTGAAGTTTATAAAGGGGATTATTTATTTGCCATTGTAACCTTTGAAAGAACCCTAAACGGCAGAAGTGCTTACCTTAATATGGACTTAACCAACACCTACCAAAGAACGGCAGAAGTCCGTTGTGATAAAATAAATGGCAATTGGGAGGTTAAAATAGTGAGTATCAATTTTGAGCAGGTGCAGAAAAATTACCAAAAGGCTGTTATTATTGATGCACCGGAACAACCTAAAGTGAATATACAAGAACCAGAAGTCGATAAACAAACACCTAAATCATTTATTAAAAAAGAGGATGAAGCTTATGCAATTGAATCTAATCCTGCTAAAATGGTAGAAGAACATTTTACCCAAATGATCAATAGTGCATCAATTAATGATTTTATGCAAAGTCAATACTTGCCTAAACTAAATGTTGATGAACTAAGGAAATTATATATAACCAGTATTTTAAATAATAAAAATGATGATATTGGTTGGAAGTTCAGAAACTTTTCATATTATTTTCAAAAAGGTTACTTTAATCCTATTTGTAGAGATAAACACGGTCAGATAGTTAATAGATGCCACAATACTGATGAGCAGTTTATATTTAATCCCAATTACGAATTAGCTTTATTCTGTGCAAAAGAAGCCTATAAAAGAGGAGGAAAATGTGACACTTATGCATCACTTTATGAATTTGGTCTTGGACTAACGAGAGACTATATAAAAGCATATGAATTATATAGGGAAAGTGGTAAAAGAGGAGATGAGTATTATGAGGTTAAAATAAATAGGATGACCCAAAGGATATTACAAAATGTGGGTTATAATATTGATGTTGATGGAGTTATTGGTTCTCAAAGTAAGAAGCTAATAACCCAGATTATTCCTTCAATTGGTAACATAGGTCGGATTTTATCACAAATTCAATTAGAAAAATTATTAAACAAGTTAAATGAATAGGCCATGTATGTTTGATTTAAACGGAAATGCTAAAAGTTAAGTAATTGGCAATCGGCAATTAATTTTGTGTTAGTATCAATATTATTACATCGAAAATAGATGGTAATTTGAACTAAGTTGATGGTAGTTCATTGCTTTTGCATATCAAAATATAATCATTTGAGAAAGGAGGATTTTTAAGAACTACAACTGATTCACCTTCTTCATCATCAAAATCTGAATATGATGATATTTCACTTAAATCAAATATAATTTTTTTACTTTCCTCAGCCTCACCCATTAACATGCTCTCTGTAAGACTTGGATGGATTTTTTGAGTAATTTATCCACAGTATTTTCAAATGGTGGAGTTTTTAAATAAACTGCTCTCTTACTTTCTCCAAAATTAAGGATAGAGGAAATATCATCTGCATTGAAAGTTATTTCCTCTTCTCTTTCTTCTTGACCCAATTCTTCGGTTAAACTTAGTGGTATTTTTCTTTCTATAATACCTTTAATAAATTTTGTCATAATAATTTCTTTTAGTTATCTGTTCCTAATTCCTGCTTTTATATCGGCACACGTTTTACATAGTCTTTTTCCTCCTGTACCGTTCTTCAAATTATTTTTTTCAATATTGTTACCAACAGTACATTTTTTATAGATGTGATGAATATCTCTTTTAATTGAATGATATGCCATATTTTTTTTATCTTAGAAAATTAAAATATACAAAAACACCTATAAGTTTCAAAATAAAACAAGTCTGTTCTAACTGCTGACCTTTCGATTTTAAAAGCTAAAACCAACCTTAGTAAACTTTTTATTGTATTTTTGCGTTAATCCGTTGTCTAAAGTAGACATCATTTAAATTAGAAATAATGAATATCGAAACCATAAAAAAATCGGAAAATCACGTTGTTACGGTTATCAAAAATCCGAGCAAAAAAATGATGGAGAATGTACGAAAGATTTTAGATGAGAAGGAAAGAAGAAGGCAAGCTGATTTACAAAATACGCATCTTTATTTTCCAGAATAGTCTTTTCATTTGGAAACCAAACGCATTACCTTTGTATCAGAAGAAGGATACAAATACGTCTTGAAATTTATTGATGAATCAAATACTTCATCTTACAGTATCCTTTCTATTTCAATTGATTTGCATACCCATAAAAACACCAGTCTTAGTCTTAAGGATTTATTTGCTATAGGCAGAATTTTTAGAGATTTTCTATCTAAAAACCAAAATGGTGTGCTTACCTACGTTTGCGACGACAGGTCACTTTATACAAGCAAAAGAAATCGAAAATTAAGCCCACAAGAATACCGTAATAAATTGTTTGCTGCCATATTCAAAAAATTAAATGACGGTACTTATTTTAAAAGAGACCTTACACTTGGGGAAGGCGAGGATAAGCAATATCTATCTTTTATCGGGCTATCAAAAAATGCAGCTATTATAAACGAATGTGCCACCGTAGCTATTGAAAAATTGGAAGGGTGAAAATTGCTTTGAGTGACAACAACCAAGCATTATCCTAACTAATGACGATCATAAATGATGGCAATTTCATATTAGCAGGTAATACTTTTTCTTCTGATTTTGATGTGAATAACCATAGGGGGTTAAGTGATTTTTGGGTGATTAAAATTTCTCCAAATGGTGATGTTCTATGGAAAAAAACTTATGGTAGAGAAGGTAACGAGACATTAGAAGATATAAAACAAACGCCTGATGATGGTTTTATTATGGTAGGTAGCATGAATGACTGTGAGTCTATTTACTATGTTAAAACAGATGCTAATGGCAATTTGTAATGGCATTTAAAACGCTAACATAAAACGCTAACAGCAATGTAAAACATATATAAAATGAATCTTTAAATTTGTTTTTCTACAAGTTAATGTTACCTTTGTATCAACAGTATCGCCCGGACCTCTCAACGATGTGCACTTTTGGGCGGTCTTTTTTTTATATGACTTCTGCAAACAAAGAAACTTACGCCAAAAAGCCAAAAATTTTTCAAGAACAAGTAGAACTACTAAAACAACGGGGCTTACATTTTGTAGATGAACAAAGAGCCGTTAAAATACTAACGTATGTAAGCTATAACCGATTAAGCAACTACTGGCATTTTATGCTAAAAGAACCAAAAGATGATGAACAATTTAAAACAGGTTCAAAATTTATTGATGTATTCAGGTTATACCAATTTGACAGCGAATTAAGAACCCTTACTTTTAATGCCATAGAACAACTTGAAGTGGCAATTAGAACGCAGCTTATTTATCATCTATCTATTAAAAATAATTCGGGATTTTGGTATTTAGATAAAGAACACTTTAATACAATTCCCAACTATTCATCAACCTTAAATAAGCTGGTTAAAAATTATGATGAATCAAAGCAAGAGTATCTTACAAAATATAAAAAAAAGTATACCAACAGCATGCCACCTGCATGGAAAATGTTTGAAGTGGCAACATTCAGAACCATTTCCACTATTTTAAAAAATCTAAATGAGCAAAAGCAAATTATACCCATTAGTAATAGTTTTGGCTTGCATCATTCAGTACTTACATCGTGGGTAGAATGTTTGGTTTATGTTAGAAATGTTTGCGCTCATCATCAACGCTTATGGAACATAGGTTTAAATATCGCTCCTGTATGGATGAAAAGCCCTAAAGATAAATGGGTAAGCAGGTGGGAAAATGATAATCAAGCAAATATTACAAATGATAAAAAACTGAAACTATACGCTGCACTTTGTATGATTGCTTATATGCTCAAATTCGTAAACCCCTATAACAATTTTAAGGATAATCTTTTCAAGTTGATAGAGATACCAAAATATAAACATACCATCAATCTTGCTGATATGGGTTTCCCTGAAAATTGGGCGCAAGAAGATTTATGGAGTGAATAAAATATTTTTATTTGGGTTACCTTTTACCTAACTTGGTATTAACTAAAAAGTTAAACTAATGAAAGCAACATTTTACTTTATACTGGGAGCGTTAAGCATTCTATTCATCAGCCAAACCAATAAGGATATTCAGGCAACAAATTCAATTGAAAACGGTGTATCAACACAACAACTATTACAGGAGCCTTTTAAAGAAACGGCAACATCAAAATTGAGCAACAAAACAGTTGAAAACTATTTGCTCAAATATCTTTCAAATTACACCACCACAACCAAACAAACCATTGCAGCTACCAAAACAAAAACCAACAGCGCAAGCACAATCAATTACAGCCCACCAGCAAAGCGAAATACTTACAAGTGGAGCAGCACATACAGTAAACCCTCAAAAAGCTACTACGGCTATTCTAAGCCTAATAGTAGCAGCAAGGCAAAGGCTGCACAAAACAACTCAACCCAAGCAACAGAACCAATAACTTATTACAGCAATAGTTATGGAGATCGGGTGCAATCACCAACCCGGTATAACAACAAGCCAACAGGGGCAACTGCAATTTGTTCGGATGGTACTTATAGTTTTAGTTATAACCGCAGAGGTACTTGCTCACGGCACGGAGGGGTAAACGTTTGGTTATAGATTTTAAATAGGCATAAAAATAAATATATATTTGTAACTTATACTGAATTTAAAATTGGTGTAAAGTTGAAAGTGGAGACATAGATTATTAACCAAAACAGATTTTGACGGCAATATACTTTGGTCAAAAAGCTACGGCGAAACCGGTTCAGACAATCAATCAAGCATTATCAAAACTAATGACAATAATTATTTATTAAGTGGCAGCACAACATCAAATGATGATGACGTGACTAACAATTATGGCGATAGTGGCATTTGGATTGTAAAAACAAATACAGCAGGTGAAATTTTGTGGGAAAAGAATTATGGCGGTAGTTCTGATGATTATTTAAAATCAATGCTAAAACTAAATGATGGCAATTTCATATTAGCAGGTAATACTTTTTCTTCTGATTTTGATGTAAATAACCATAGGGGTTTAAGTGATTTTTGGGTGATTAAAATTACTCCAAATGGTGATATTCTATCGGAAAAAACTTATGGTAGTGAAGGTGACGAGACCTTAGAAGATATAAATCAAACGCCTGATGATGGTTTCATTATGGTAGGCAGCATAAGTGATTGTGAGTTTATTTACTATGTTAAAACAGATGCCAATGGTAACTTGTAACCACTTTGCTTTTGCAGAAAACTTTACTTAAAATAACTTACCTTTACAATATGAACATAAGCGTTGAACGTACTGATGAAGCAATTGTTATTAAGTTGCCACTAAGCACTAAAAATGATGATGTAGAGCAAATACTCAATTATTTTGAATACATCAACTTAGCAGAACAAAGCCAAGCTACCCAACCGCAAATAGATGCGTTAGCAAAAGAGGTTAACCAAAATTGGTGGGAAAACAACAAACACCGTTTTAGTGGTAAAGAAGGATTTGAAGATATAGAGTAGTGGCGTAATAAAATACATTATTGATACCAACTTAGTGTTTTCGGCAGTACTAAATTTACAAAGTTCAATTGGTCAATTTATATTATCTTCTAATGCAAATAACATACAGTTTTATGCACCAGCATATTTAAAATCAGAAATTGAAAAGTACATCCCTAAATTAGTACTGATTTCTAAATTGGAAGTACCCCAAATTAAGCGTATTTTAGAACTGCTTTACTCCAAAATCAATTTTATTGATGATAAAGACATCCCATTTCAACACTATAAAACAGCCGTATTTTATGTTAAAGATGTAGATATGGGTGATATGCCTTTTGTAGCATTAAATGAATTTACGGATGGCACTCTGGTAACTGGTGACTTAGAACTCTACAATGGACTTATTGCTAAAGGTTATCAAAAAGTAACTACATTTAAACAGTTACAGGTTAAACGTTAAAACTTAAACTAAACATTAAACATAACAAAATCCAAATTTTAAAGCATCGAATTCGATGCCTTTAAAAACCAAGCCGAGTCTAACAGCTTTACACTTACACCAAATAGATGAATTGGAACTACTAATGCAATTGGGATAATTTCAAAATCAGGTAGATATTGTGAATATAAAACAAATAGAAATTAAACCTACAAATTTTATTTTAGGCACTTTAATGTTATATTTGCATTAACAATACTGTACGGACCTCTCTACGATGTGCATTTTTTGGGCGGTTTTTTCTTTTTCCATGTCTTCTACAAACAAAGAAACATACACCAAAAAACCAAAATCTTTTAAAGAGCAAGTAGAACTGCTAAAGCAAAGGGGCTTAAACTTTGAAGATGAACCAAGAGCAATAAAAATACTAACCTACGTTAGTTACAACCGATTAAGCAACTATTGGTTTCCTATGCTGAAAGAATCAAAAGTGGATGAACGCTAACTACTTTAACCAACTTAGTTTTAAACCTTCATAAAAAGCATTGGTTCTGTTGGTGTTTGTTAAAGAGTGATTAGAGATAGCAGCCTTTAGATTGTGGTTAATTGTGTGTGTCAGCAGCAGAAGCATTATTTAGTAAAACTGTTAACCAACTATTTTAAAAGATATAAGCCTTAAACACCAACTTTAAAGCATTTTGTAGGCAAATCGTATGCAAATAAAAAAGCAGCTACAAATTTATAATTCATAACTGCCTGTTAATTAAGTCGGGATGAGAAGATTTGAACTTCCGACCCCACGCCCCCCAGACGTGTACTCTAACCGAACTGAGCTACATCCCGAATTATAATAGTTACAAAAATAGGAAAAGATTTATAAATTTGTTGGATTATAAGAACTCATTTATTTAGCTGATTAGAACTTTTCAAATGCATTTAATTTATTCAATTTGCTGGTTGAATTGATATGTAAAAAATTTGTAAAAATGTACACGTCTATTTTTTGTTTAAAAACCTTACGCAATTTATAAATAACTTATATTCAGTCTTTTAAATTAAGGTTAGTGGTTTAACAAAATTACAATTTTACTAAATGTTGTAGAAATAATTGTATTAAAATGTATATCTTTATAAAATGAAGCAGATTATGTTCTTGATATTGTTGTTATTACTTATTAAAGTTAATGGTCAAATTACCAATACAACTAATACAGTAGGTTTGTTATATAGCGAACCCGAAAAAGTAAGCGAGGGATATTTACTATTTGTTCCGTTGGGTTCTCAAAATGCTTATTTAATTGATAATTGTGGCTTAATAGTCAATCAATGGGCTTTTACTAAAACTTCTGTTTATTCCGGTTGTTATTTATTGGAAGATGGTTCGGTACTAAATTTAACCAACGACTACCCATATGGATATAAAGGTAGTGAAAGTTGCATTGAACGCCGCAGTTGGAATGATGAACTAATTTGGGAATATTGCATTGATAGTGAAGTGGGCGAATTTCATTCAGATATGCACATTTTGCCTAATGGCAATGTTTTAATTTTAATGCAAGAATATTTTAGTGTTGAAGAAGCGATATTAAGTGGGGTTAATCCTTCTTTATTAAAAAATAACTATAACCTTGAAGCTGTGCTTGAATTAAAACCTTTAGGAATAGATAGTGCAGAAATAGTTTGGCAGTGGCGTATGAAAGATCATTTAATTCAAGAGTTCGATGAGTCGAAAGATAACTATGGGATAATAGCTGAACATCCTCGAAAATATGATGCGAATTTATTTGAAGATTTTACGCATTTTAACAGTATCGATTATAATGAATCCTTAGATCAAATTGTGGTCTCTTCGTGGAACGATCACGAAATATACATTATAGATCATAGTACCACCATAGAAGAAGCAGCCGAATCGTCAGGAGGCAAATATGGATATGGAGGCGATTTTCTATTTAGATGGGGAAATCCTTCAAATTATGGTGTAGAAAAAGAACAACGTTTATTAGGTCAGCATAACCCCCGTTGGATTCCAGAAGACTTCGAGCGTTTTGGTGGTATGTTATCAATCTATAATAATCGCTATGAAGAATTGTTAGGGAATAATTTAGAGAAAAGTGCTGTAGTCGTAATCAATCCTGACCTTGATAGAGACGGTGTATACGAAATGGAAGGAAGTAATTTTTTACCAGAAAGCTATGAGTATGTATTGCCTAATACTGGAGCCGTAATAGGCGGACCTATGTTTTCAAATCTTATGTCAGGAGCGGTTGTACAGCCTAATGGCAACATAGTAACCTGTGAAGCTGAAAAAGGAAGATTAACAGAATTTGATGAAGACGGAAAAGTAGTTTGGATGTATCAATGCCCGATAGGTTACTATTATATTTTTGCCCAAGGTACCAGAGCAAACTCCCAAGTATACAAAGTGGAGAAGTATAAAGCCGATTACCCTGGTCTATTAGGTAGAGATTTATGCGGTACCTCTATAATTGAAAATGAAAATATGTTGAGCGATGAATGTGCGCAGTTTTGGAGTCCGAATATCGCTTTTTTGTTTGCGATTAACGGGGCGGAAGTCGATTTCACCCTTTCTGCCCAAAACCATGGGGAAGTAAGCTGGGATTTTGGTGAAGGTAACACGTCTACTGAAGATAACCCAACACATATTTTTGAAATGCCTGGAACTTATGAAGTTTGTGTAAATGGCAGCAATTGTTTTGGCAACGACAGCTATTGCAAAGCTATAGAAATTACGGCAACATCAATTGAACAATTTAACCACGCAAATCAATTGTTGACCACTAATATTATAAATGACAAGCTACTTTTTTCAGTTAACTCTCTTAAAAAGATCAGTATTTTTAATGAAGCCGGGTTAGTAGTAAAGCAAATGGAAAATCCTCATTATGCAGTTGAGATTCAAAATTTACCGGCAGGCATTTATTTTTTACAAGCCGAAGGTTTTAAGAATAAACCTTTTAAAGTAGAACGTTTTGTTAAGCTCTGAAGGTAGCACAAATAGTCTTAAATAAAGGTTGGTTAAACTAGTGGGGTAAAGTACTAAGTTTAACCCTTAACTCATCCTCATTTGCAACGAGGATGCCCAAGAAGTGCGTTTGGAACGCACAAAAACAGCCGGCTTACGAAGGGGCGAATTTTATAAGCTAGCCCCGATTGCAGCGGTTATGCCATGATGTCGCGCGGATATTGCAGCGTAGCCATGGCATTTGAGCGGAAAGCGGGACCTAAGTTATTTAAACATCACAAAGTTTCGCTTCAAAAAAAAATTAAAAAGAAAGTGTCAACTACTTTTTGGTTTAGATAAACATGTCAAAAAAGATGAGTGCTTTAGAAATAAAGGTTGTTTTGCTATATATATAGCAAAAACGATTTGGACACTCTAAGTAGTCCATCATGCGCTCATTCTGTCGGTTACTTTTACTTCGTTAGATGTTTAGGGCTAAAAAGCTCCAATTAGTACTTAACTGAATTTAGTATTTTCTCTAAAAATAGGATTAAAAGGTTATGGTCTTTTATACTTTCCGTTAAATAAACATTCCGTTTTACTTTTTTCTAAACACCAACCTTATCGGTACGCCGGTAAAATTCCAAATGGTTCGTATTTTATTTTCTAAAAAGTTTTTATACGGTTCTTTGATGTATTGAGGTAGATTGCAAAAAAATACAAATGCTGGATACGGTGTATCTAATTGAGTAATGTATTTAATTTTTACATACTTACCTTTTATGGAAGGCGGTGGTGTTCTTTCAATAACCTCTTGCAACTTATCATTTATTTCTGAGGTGGTAATATTGGTAGTTTTTCTTTCAAAAACTTCTATAGCGGTATCAATCGTTTTCATAACGCGCGTTTTTTCTAAGGCAGATACAAACAAGATGGGTACATCACTAAATGGAGCAATTCTACCTTTAATACGATCAATGGTGGGTTTAATTTTTTCCGCCTTGTTTTCAATTAAATCCCACTTATTTACTAAGAGTACCACTCCTTTTCGTTTAACTTCGGCAAGGTGTAATATTTTCAAATCTTGCCCTTCAATGCCCACTTTGGCATCAATCATTAAAATGCAAACATCACATTCATCAATGGCATTAATTGCTCTGATAACGGAATAAAACTCCAAGTTTTCCATCACCTTACTTTTTTTGCGAATCCCTGCGGTATCAATCAGCAAAAAATCTTTACCATATAAATTGTAATGGGTATGAATAGAATCGCGCGTAGTGCCGGCAATGTCTGTCACAATATTGCGCTGTTCGCCTACCATGGCATTTAACAAAGAAGATTTACCCACGTTCGGTTGCCCCACAATTGCTACTTTCATTAGTTGATCACCATCTTCATTTTCCTTCTGTTCGGGTATCACTTCTGCTACTCCATCTAACAATTCTCCCGTACCGCTACCATTAATTGACGAGATAAAATAGGTATGTTCCATACCCAAACTGTAAAACTCATTGGCTTCTAATATCCGTTTCGAGTTGTCTACTTTATTCACTACCACAAAAACAGGTTTGTCTGTTCGCCTTAACATCTGTACCATCATATCATCTAAATCGGTAATGCCGGTAGTTACATCCACCATAAATAAAATTAGGGAGGCTTCATCAATCGCAATTTCTACTTGCTCTTTAATGGCTTTTTCAAAAATATCGGCTGAGTTGGGTACAAAGCCGCCGGTATCTACAATATTAAATACTTTGCCATTCCATTCTGATTCGCCATATTGTCGATCCCGGGTAACCCCGCTGATGTTATCAACAATGGCTTGGCGTTCACCAATTAAACGATTAAACAAAGTGGATTTTCCCACATTCGGGCGACCTACAATAGCGATAGTAAAACTCAAGTTCTGCTCTTTTGTGCAAAGGTTGTTAAATTCAGCTTAATATCAAATGTTGCGCAGGGTAAATGTTCAATTAAAATTCCTTTCTTAACTGTTACGCTTTTTCATAATATGCTGGATCGTTTTTAGTGATACGCTTCAAATAAGTTGTAGCCATTTCCTTATCGTCTTTTTTAAGATAAAACAAAGCTAAATACCAATTAGCGATATCTTTATAAGATGAATGATTTTCGGCTACTTGTTGAAAGGTCAATTTTGCCTTTTCATTCCAATTGATGGCTAACTCAGAGACCCCTTTATACAACAAAGCTTCGGCACAATTACTTGTTTCTTATTTTAAAAATTGCTCGTACGAAAAGAAAGGAAACTAACACAAGAACAATTTAACGAACTTGTGGTGTGCAGCAAACTCAAATTTCAAAATTAGAAAGTAGGAATAATTCAAAAATAACTGTCCATTTTTACCTTTGAGATTTTCCGATCTACTTCATTAAAAATACTCGGCTTAGCACCACTAAGCCTGCGTTTTATTTGTATATCAAAAAATCTCTTTGCTAAAATTTGAGCATTTATTTTTTCATCATTCCGTAGTGCCAATAGTGCGACCATTGATACTATTTTGAAAGTGTTGAAAGCCTTGAAAGCCGAGATAAATTTTAATGTTAAATTGGAAGAAGCATATTTACAAATTGCCTAACAGGCGATTGCAAAACATTGTGTATATGCCATAGCCGCCTACTCGCAAGAAAAGCATCTATAATAACATCTTTACATCTGCTGTAATGGTAATAAAGTATAATCCTTTTCATCATTTATTTTATAGCTTTCTGCCATAATGGTTTAGCAATCAATAGGCAAATGTCACTAATATAAAGATTGGTAGTGGTAATATAGTCGTATTACAAATGCTTGCTTTTGTGGTTGTATTGAAAATGCGGCGAGATTACAAATCTTGCCGAGAGTGGAATTTAAGATTGGAATTGTTCTTTAATAAAAGTCTCTTTTGTAGTCAATTACGGTGCTTACATAAGTAAATATAAAGTAACTATTTGTTGCAACGTTAATTGTTGTTTTTACGTAAAACAAAAACCATATATCCTTAACCAAGTAGATTGACCAATTTACTGTTGCAATATAACATTGGCGTTATATTTGTTATAAAATTAATATTTATACTCTAAACTTTTATTAGATTTGAAAAAAAATATTTGTGTGGTCTTAAATTTATGGATAAGTCTGAGTTGCTGTTTTGCCACAGGCAATATTTGCAATGCCGTAAATTTTGTTATCTCAGATGATAGTTTAACTGTATTTACTAAGAATTTATCTGGAGAATTTAATTCTGAATATAACTTTTCCGCACAAGCCAAGCAACTTTATTGTTACGCTAAAGTAAGTAACGACAATTATTTAAGAGCTTTATCAGCTAATTATTTAGGGTTTAGACAATATATAAAGTCTAATAGCGACTCTGCTTATGTTTTTTTAAACGAAGCCAATAAAATTTTATCGATAAACGAACCCACTAATGCATTGATTAGAAATTTGAAACTACTGGGTTTGGTGGATATTTTGGAAAAGGATTATGTTTCAGCAAAGATTCGTTTTGAAGAAACTGAACGCTTAGCGAAAGAATCAATGTCAGCAAACGAATTAATTGATGTTTATAACAATAAGGGCTTATTGTTTATGAACCTAAAACAATATGATAAAGCAGAAAAGAATTTGAAATTGGCTGCTAAATTAGCGATAGAGTATAGTGCAAATATAAGTTTGGGATATGCTTATTTAAATATAGCAAGATCAAAACATGATCAAAATGCTTTAATTGATTCTGTATTGCATTATGCCGAACTTGCATTTAATACTTGGTCGGCACCTAAGTACGAAAGAGGTTTAGCTTATTATTATAAATTTAATGGCGATGTATTTGCAAGTGTTAATTTAGAAAAAAGTTATGATTTTTATTTAAACGCCATTTATTTGACCGAGTATAACAATTTTGGTATTCAACTGGCCGAGCTGTATTATAAATGTGCGAAATATTTTTTGTACAAAAATTTGAGAGAGGATGCTTTTGAATATGCCAAAAAAAGTGTAGAAACTGCTATTGCCAAAAAAAAATTAAATACTTTACGAAGTGGACATAATTTAATTACGGCAAACTTTAAATTTAATACTAAAGACGAAGCTCTCGAATATCATTCAAAAGTAAGTTCTTTTTTATTGAATACACCCGATTATAGCCAAAAAGCATTTACTGAAATGATTAAATTTGAAACTCATAATGAAGAATTGACTAAAAAAAATTACCGATCAACCCTCATTATTTTGTTTTTATTAATTGGGTTGACAGTTTTAGGTTTTTTTGTTGCCCTAATTTTGAAGTTGTTAAAACAGCGAACCAAGTCACAAAAAGCTTTAAAATTATTGAACGAGAAAATCAATTCACAAAATATTGATTTGTTAAATACACAAAACCTTTTAGAACAATCTATTGAAAAATTACAATCCTTTGCTCATATAGTTTCCCATGATATAAAAGCACCTTTAAGAACAATTTCAGGTTTTGCTGATATTGCTATAAAACAATATGAAACCAATAGTAAGCAAATTGCAAAGTCGTTAAATCTTATTGCTACTTTAAGTAAAGATCTAACCAAACTGGTTAACGATATTTTAATTGATGCCTCCAATAATAAAATAGAAGCCATTAATACAGTAGATTTAAACAAGGTAGTAAGTAAAGTGTTGGATAAACTAAAGTTTGATATTGATCGTAACAATGTATTAATAGAAAAAAGTAAATTGCCCATAGTTAAGGGTAAGGAAAGTAAATTAGTTCAATTGTTTCAGAATTTAATTAGCAATGCAATTACGTATAAGCATCCCTCAAGAGAATTACAATTACAATTACTTTCTGCCAAACAGAATAACAATTTATTAGTAAGTGTAAAAGATAATGGGAAAGGCATTAAACAAGATCTATTAACTGAGATATTCAAAAAAAATAATAGAGGAGATGAAAAAGAAAGCTTTGGTACAGGCTTGGGCTTATTTACTTGCAAAAACATAATGATGGAGTTAAGTGGTAAAATAAAAGTGCATTCAAACTATAATGAAGGTTCCGAATTTGTTTTGCAGTTTCCAGAAAGTAATTAGACCTAAGTAGTCAGTCAAGCTCATACTGTCGGTTACTTTGGCAAAAGTAGAACGATTACTTTGTTGGAGAATATCAGCTAGAGCTTTGGCTATGCCTATATACGCCGAATACCTAATCAATTCGTTTGAACTCAAGTTCAAGTAAACAATGACAAAAATTTTAGTATTGAGCTAGGTATATGCAATTAACTTAGCCGGCTAAACTTTTAGTAGTAATTTTTATAAGAGAAATAAAACACTAAAGCAATACTAATACCCAAAAGCGCACCTGCAATTACATCTAAAGGGAAATGAGCTGCCACATAAACCTGAGCAAAACAAATACTAGCTGCCCAAAAAAATAAACCGGCTCTCCAACGCCAGCCCAAAGGCAACCCAAAAATGGTCGTAGCGTCTCGCTACGTTCCTTTTCACCTAAGCGTCTCGCTTTATTCATTAAAAAATCTCAATCTATTTTGGTTAAATTGATAAAAGAAAGTTCATTATCTTCATAGTAGAAACCTGCACTACTATGTAGCCAATATTCAGGTTTTTCTACCAAGCCTTGAACTACCGGATGTTATGAATGTATGCTATTTTTTGATCAATCAAATAATTACTGTCTAATACAATGGGGTGATTGTTTTGCTGCCAAAGTTGAAAATCTTTGTTCTTAGGATTTGTAATCCCTCTATATTTTAAAACACGTAATATCCATACTTTCCTGCTTTCAAAGGTGGCTTCTTCTAAACATTTTCTGATATGCCTTAAAGTAAATGCTTTCCAATCTCGAATAATATCTGATAAAGGATTTCCATTTGTACCAATAGTTAAATGAATGTGACTGGTCATATATACTTAGACATATACTTGAAGTCCTTTGTTTTTGATGCACATACCAATTGAATTATAAAATGTTGCACTAAAATTTTGAATTTAATTTGGCAAGATCGAGGCGAAAAACGCAATCA
>CALHDG010000143.1 GCA_938023075.1 uncultured Chitinophagales bacterium | reverse complement strand
TGCACATAGCCTATGTGTTCTTATATGTCTATGTGGTTCAATTATTTAGGTGTACGACAAATTCCCCAAGTTCAATTAATAATCAATTTCACTATAGTACACTATTTTCTAATTTTCCTTTTTGTACTTTTGTGGGGCACTTTAAGTTAACTATTGGAATTAGCCGCTTATCAATATATTATAGCCATTGCGGGCGGTTTTTTTGCCGGTTGTATCAACACGCTTGCCGGTAGCGGCTCTGCCATAACGCTCAGTATATTAACCGAAATAATGGGTTTGCCGGGCAATATGGCAAATGGCTCAAATCGTGTTGGTGTGGTGGGGCAAGGTATTTTCAGTTCTTATTCCTTTCATAAAAACGGAAAATTGCAAATACAAGCAAACGGCATTTTATTACTCACCATTACTATAGGAGCTATTGCCGGTGTTTGGGTAGCTACCATTGTTTCTAATCAACAATTTATGATGGTGTTTAAATATCTAATGGTGCTAATGCTGTTAGTGATTGTAGTAAAACCAAAGCGTTGGTTAATTGAAACGGACCGTCAACATCAAGTACCAATATGGTTAAGTGTTCCCCTATTTTTAGCCTTAGGTTTTTATGGAGGTTTTATACAAATGGGTATGGGGATTTTCTTTTTGGTGATTACCGTGTTGTTGCTAAAGAAAAATTTGATTGAAGCCAATGCCATTAAAAGTTTTTGTGTACTGCTCTATTCTGTATTGGTTCTCACTATTTTTCATTACAAAGGTTTAGTTAATTGGAAAGTTGGTGGCATTTTAGCCATAGGGCAAATTGCCGGAGGCTATGTAACTGCCGAGTTTGCCTCTAAATACAAAGGCGCGGATGTTTGGGCTTACCGATTGTTGGTGGTAATTGTGGTGTTGGTTATTTTAAGATTGTTTGGGCTGTTTGAATGGGTGTTTAAACTGCTTAGCTATTAATGTTTTTCTCCGCCCAACTCGGCCATTTTTGTTTGCAACCAATTTTTATTACAGTTCACTTCTTGGGCATCTAATTTTTCTTGTGCAGGGCTTACAATTCCATCAGAAATTAAACTAAATGGGGTTTGCAAGAGTAGACCATCAAAAGGGTTTCAATGGGCAGCTCTGTACCAAACAGTTTCTTCCAGCGGTAAATTGAAGAAGTGGCTACGCTATACAGTTTGGCTAAATCAATAGCTCTGAGTTCAATGGCTTCCAATAGCCGGATTTTTTATCATTTCCAATATTGAGAATACACCTTTTTTACTTTTTGATGCTGCTTCGGTTCTTTTGATTTCATCTAAACCTACATTTTTGAACGAAGTTATCAACAAAAATGCTGTTAATGTATTTTATTAGATGTAAAGCATTTGAGCGGAAAGCGAGACGGATGTTGTTGTAAAGCTAAAAAGTTTCGCTACAAAAAAAATCAATGGAAATGAGTTAACTACTTTATGGTTTAGATAAACTTGTTTAATTACAAACATTAATTTACTAGCGAAACTCAAGCAATGAAATTCACGCTTTACTTTAAGGAAGTGTTTGCAGAAACAAAGTGAACACTTCAATCGCAACCTCCTATCTGCGCCTCAAAGGTAGCTTCTGAAGCTACTTCAAAATTATTGCTTAGCTCTATACAAATACCTGCCTTAAAACTAACCGATTGATTGGTATTTACTGTACCATTGGATTGAATAAATTCAGCTGCTTGAAAAATTCCTGTAGCTAAATTAGGTTGATTTTGTTGTATGACAGAAATAGAACATTCACTATCCACTTGTATATTGTTTAATATAAACAGGCAGTTATTTGCATCGGTAACGTTAACCCAATAAGTACCCATAATTAAATTGTTTACATTTTTAGTAGTTGCAGTATTTGACCAATTAAAAGTATAGGGTACAGTGCCACCATTAACTACTAAATTAATAGCTCCATTATTGCTACTAGGTGCAGTTGTATTTGTAATGACCGGAGTAACTGTTATGCTGGGTGCAGCATTAATAGTGTAGCTAGTGTTTGAGGTGCAGCCTACAGCATCGGTAATATCTAACTGATACATACCTCCAGCCAAATTATTTGTTACTGTACCGGTTATACCTGTTGACCATACTGTGGTATACGGAGCGGTTCCATTTTGAATGCCGGCAATTTGTAAAGAACCATCTGCATCGCTGTCGCAACTTTCGTGTTTTGTAGTAACCTGAACGTTTATTGTGTTGCAAATAATTGGATTAATGGAGACAGTTTCATTCAGATTGCAACCAACCGCATCGATAATGGTTGCACTGTATATGCCAGGGCTAAGGTTGCTGAGGTTTAATGAAGTTGCTCCGTTTGACCAATTGACCGTATACGGTGTTGTGCCTCCTAAAATATTAAGGCTTGCTGTACCATTATTGGTTTGATAATAACTTTGGTTGGTAGCTGAACTTATTGCATTAAGTGAATTGCAGTCAACATCTTGTATTGCTGTTGAGTCGAAAACTTCGCAACCATTCGCATCAACTATGGTTAAATTGTATGTGCCTGCAGCTAAATTGTTGAGGTTGGCGGTTGTTGCGCCATTCGACCAACTGTAAGTATAGGGAGCTGTACCTCCGGTTAGAGTTATATTAATGCTTCCATCATTTAGTGCATAGTATGAAATATCATTGACTATTTTTGAAATGTTTAGAGGAGCTTGGCTTAAGATTGTATAAGTTTTCATTAGCAAACAACCGCTATTGTCTGTAATTTCTGTGGTATAATTTCCACCGGATAAATTTGAAATTGAACTGCCTGTTAAGCCATTAGACCAAACATAACTATACGGAGGATTACCACCAGATGCTTGTAAAAAAATGCTCCCATCAGCAATATCGAAACAGCTTTGATTGGTTATTGTATCACTTACTGAAAGTAGATTGCAGTTTACAATTGAGTTTGCCGCAGCTGGAGAGCCGCAATAATTTTCCAGCTTCCAATTTTGACCATTTGTGTTATTTAGGTTAACTGCTTTTAAAGCAAACGAACTGCCATTGGCATTTTGAGGCCAGGGTAAATTGCTTGTATAATTTACACTATTTAAAGGTTGGTTATAATAACCTGTTAAATTGATTTGATCATTTGTATTACTTAAATCTCCACTAAACTCTCCATAGGGTGCAAAGCCATATTTAAAATAAAAACTAACACTATCTTTAGCTAAAACCATATAAGTGTTGGCTGCTATGCTTGCCCCTTCTGCAAATTGATATTCTACTGCTCCAGTAATGGTATAATAAGATAGATCTTGTGTAGAATTGGTATTGTTATAAATTTCTATAAACTCCGTCCCACAGTTTACACTTGGATTAAACATAATTTCTGTAAACTTTATATCCGGTGAATTATAGTTAACAGGATTTCCAGCAATAAATTCTATGGGCTCGCTCCAATAACTCCATCTTCCTGTATTGTCTTTATATCTTACCCTTACTTTGTAACTTCTGCCGGGTTTTAAATTGAATGCATCGATGTTTACGGTATTGCTGAAATTGCCTAATTCTCCACTTTGCCAAACCGGTGTGATTTCGTAAATATCTTCTGTAATAGTATGGTAGGCAGCATTGTTTGGATTAGACCATTCTCCAACCCGCCATTCTAGTGCAGCAAAGGTATTGTTGCCTTGCGGATCATTAAAATCGGAGCTGCTAAAAGTTAACTCGTTCAATGGAAAACCACTTGGTCCGGTATAATTAATAGTTGGTTTCTCCGGCATTTTTGAACTACCATAAGTGTTTTCTAAATAGGTTTTCCGTTTTGCAAAAAAGTTTTTATAATCTTGTTTTACATCTTCATAATTATTGTATTGTTGATTCCATTTAGATCGATCCACATCTGTCCAATTAAAAGTATTGCTTGCTTGAAAAATTCGTTTACTTTCATTATCCACTAAAAAGTTGAGTTGCTGATTATTGAGTAATAAATCTACCGTAGAACGCAAATTGTTTTCAAAATTTATTCTTAACGGATCGTAATTGGTAATGGCTGCTTTAAAGGGTCCTCTAATATTTTCATAAGGATTCCATTCACTTCTATCTGCAAAACCATCTTCATCTCTTGGTACGCCAAAGGTGGCGTTCATATCATCGGGTATTACACTGTATTTTTGTGTTACCGGATTGTAATAATCATAATGATTGTGTTGCCCTGCATAATTGGTTTCGTTATTGGCAATAATTTCCTGGCTTGCCATAAAACCATAATGAATATCTAAATCAATATTGTTTTCTAAAAAAGATTGTGAAGGGATGGGCAAACTACAACTTGAACAGCCATCTACTAAATTATCCCATTCATTATTCCAAGTATTAAAAGAACTATTGTTTATACCATAAGGAGCCAAATCGCCATCATACAAAATACCAAATGGAAAACGATAACCATAAATATTTCCGTCGGGCAGGTTTCTTTGTTGTAGAAAATCGGTTTTAAACTCTTTAAAACCCCTAATGTAATCGCGCATAACATGAATGCCTTCATAATCATCATTAGCATTTGGGCTGTCAATAAATCGCAAATGGGTATAATCTGCATAAGAAGCCACTACATTATTCAGCTCAAAAATTTTAAAAATCACCGATTCTATTAATCCATGAGAATTCAAGTCGTTCATTTCGGTAGAAGATAATTGTAAGCGGTCTTTAGGAAAATGGTAGGCTTTTCCTTCATCATTTTTAACATAAATAGATCTTCCATCATTAAAGTTAGCCCGGTAATTTCTTCGGTCAGACTGTATAAAATAAAACCGGGTTCTTCGTAAAACTACATGATCATAAACAGCATCTTCGGTAACCACTGTACCAGAATAATTTTGATCTGAATCGTTAACCCCTTTACTTATAAAAATGAACGTTTGCAAATCTTCCAATTCATTAATATCATAGCCGTTTACGTTGTTATGCTTGTTATACACAAAATAGCTGAAGTTCGCTTCATCAAAGTCCTGATCGGGAAACAAACGATTATAATTCAAGTTGTTGTTTAGTCGTATTCTATATCTGATTAACCGTCGGTTTGTTTGAATATTGGCTGCTATAGTTGTACTGAATATTCCATCGTTTGCTTTTGTATCTCCATTCACTCCATTATCGTTCATAGTTAAGGGCAGCCAACCGTTGTAGTAATTAGCTTCCTCTCGTTCAATGTAATTTCCAGGATTGACTATTTGGTATTCTACCTGAATGCTTAAATTGGCTAGGTTTAGAGCATTATCAATTGCAGCCTGTATAATAACCGGTTCATTTGGTTTTGGCCTTTCAGGTTGATGTTTAAATGCTGTAATAATTGGAATTGCTGCATAATCTAACCGGTAAACAGCACTATTTTTAATACCCGGAGTAGGCGAAGATTTGTCCCAACATCCTGCAGTACTGCCTAAATTAGGATTCATTTTTTGGATCGATCTTCCAGAATCAATATCTGAACTTGGGAATAGATGCCAACCACTATAATCAACACCATCTAATTTATTAAAGGAATTATCGCGTAAATTTATACTGCCTTCTTGAAGCGTTAAAGTACCTTGCCAAGGTCCAAATACACTTACTGGTATATTAAAATTATTTTGTAACGCAGCCGGATTTTCAGCTACCAACACATACTCATTTGCTCCAATAACACTTCCATTGGGAAATTGATAGTTGACATCCCCCTCCAAAAAATAGTTAGACAGATTGATACTTGAATTAGAGTTATTATATAACTCGACAAAGCGAATTTGTTCTGAAGCCTGTGGCCTTCTGTACATCACTTCGTTAATTACTAAGGTTTGCGCATAAATAGTAATTGTAGTGAGTGCACAAAATATAGTGCAGAGCAACTTATTCATATTATTTTTTTGTGAATTGTGATTGAATAGTTGAGACAGTTTCTTGTATTTAATTATTGTATCAAATTACAAGCCAATTTTTAACAGTATTTCAATAAATACAAATTTAATCTAAAGTATTGAATGATAAGTAAAAGAAGTGAAAAATGTTAGGTATACAATATAAGACTTTGATTGAAATATCCGACAAGTACATCCAAACCATAAAGTAGTTTGCACTTTTGTATTGTTTTTTTTTGAAGCGAAACGATTAGGCTTTTCATATAGGGCAGTCCCGCTTTCCGCTCAAATGCCATTTGCCTGCGCTTCAAAAGCCTTGCAAAATGGCATAACCGCTGCAATCGGGGCTAGTTGGCAAACTTCGGTGCTTCGTAGAAAGAAAAAAACGACGGCACTCGAAAACAGGAAAGTACCAACCACTTTAATTTGTTTTCTCATTTCGTAGGCTAAGTAATGCGGAGAAAATAAATCTACTTTTTATGTCAAAGTCATTTTTTGATAGACGAGTTGAAAAACGTAGTCATAGTGGGGCTAAGACGAGGCTTTTCAAGGAAGTATATCGGAAAATGGCAAAGTCAAATGGTAAATTTATTTTTTTATCGTTCCTAAGCTAAAACAAGGCTTTTCAACAAATACAAGGCGAAGAAGAATAAGTACACATGGTAAATTTATTTTTGGTATATTCTTGAAAGAACAGGTAAATAAAGTTTTCGCAAAAATCTTTACACAGTCTGTAAACTTTATGGTATATTAAACTGTAAACGTGCAATAATATATTTTAGAACATGAGATCAGTTAATCAAATTTTCAAAAACGATCAACACCTTTTAGCTAATGAAGCTGTTCAAGAATTGATAGACGATTACGATGAATTACAAAATGACTATTACGATCTTCAAATGGACAACAAGCAGTTGAAGGACCGGGATAATGTATTTTTGGAATTGTTAAGAGATATTCAGTACAGCATAAAAATGGAATTTAACAATGAGCAAGAAAACCTCCGATTGAACGATGAGCAAGAGCCAACCGATTATAAAGCCGCATTAGAAAACCTGTCTAAATATATTAATCGCTTTTGTGAAGACAATAGAATCTATTTATAATTGAATTGAATTAAAATGTATAACGGTGTAGTAATTGAGCTACTTTAACAGTTCAGGAAATTGTTGTTGAAACTTTTTTAACCGGGGTATAGAAACGGATTGTACATAAGGATTATGTGGGTTTAACCGCTCGTAATCTTGATGATAGTCTTCTGCCGGATAAAATTTTTCAAAAGCTGTTATTTCAGTGATGATAGGATTGCTAAATGTTTTAGCGGCTTTTAAACCGGCTATCTTTTTTTCAATGGCAGCTTTTTCGGTTTCATTTTGATAAAAAATAATGGAGCGGTATTGCGTTCCTGTATCTGGTCCTTGCCGGTTTAAAGTTGTTGGATCGCCCGAGCCGAAAAACACCGTCAATAAGGTTTCAAAACTAACTGCATCAGCATTGTAATACACTTCAACGGTTTCGGCATGCCCGGTTTTTCCGGTACCAATGGCTTGATAAGTAGGGTTGAGGCTACTACCACCGGCATAACCCGATACAACTTCTGCCACCCCCTTCACCGATTCGTATACGGCTTCTACGCACCAAAAACACCCACTCGCAAAATAAGCCTTTGATAAACCTGTTAGATCAATTACTTCTTTTTGAGACATAGATTTTTCTTGACTTTTGGTAGTGCTACAACACATTAAACCCAAAGGAAGAAGGAACAAAGCCAATAAACGTATATTTTTCATGGCACAACCGTTTTATTGTTTATCAAATATACAAAAAATTAGTAGTATGAAAAAATATAGCGTAGATTTAGAAAGATAGCTTACTTAATTTTCCCTGCTTTATAATCCAAATAAACCTGTTCTAATTGTTCTACCCCAATTTTTTTAGCTTTAATAATTTTGTTTTTATCTAATAAATAAACCACCGGTGTACTGTAAATATCGTATTGTTCTCTAAAGGGGTTGCGCAATTCAAAATCACCCACATTAATAAAGGTAAGTTGGTTGTCATCAATATACTTTTCCCATTTATCCTGTTCTACTTCGGTACAAGCGGCATAAATAGTCATGCTTTCATTTTTATATTTTTCCCAAAATGCTTTAAGTTTTGGGGTCATTTTTTTGCAATGTCCGCAATCCGGATCCCAAAAATATAAGATGGTTACTTCTTTGTCTATATCATACATATTTACAAATTCGCCATTGCGGTCTTTTAAAAAAAGTGCCGGTGCTTTTTTACCCAATAGAAGTGGCGCCAATTTATAAGCCCGGTCTTTAATTTTATACAATTGAGTATCGTCAATCCAATAGGCTTTACCGGTGTTGTAATATTTGTTTACCATGCGCACAAAAATTTCATCCATGCCCATCACTTTCGATTTTTCGTAATGACTAGTTACATAATTCACCACATATTTAAATACATCCTGATCGTTTTGCACTTTTTCATCAATAATATAAAAAGCGGCATTCGCAATAGAATCGGGCCGTTGTACGGTCAATTGATCTAAATACTTGGTTAATTTACTATGCAGCACCGGTGTATTTAGCATTCGAGCATCCGAAAAATCAACCTCATCTAAAAAATGCGCTTTATAATAGTTAAACTGAAACAAACTATCAATGCTGCCATCTGCATTTTTTGGCGGGTCGGGTACATCCGGTTCAGGTGTAGCTTTTAAAAGTTTCGTATAAAACAAATCGGGATGTTTGCTTTTTATACCGGCTCGATAAGCTTTTACTTCACTATCTAAATTTTTTAATTGGTCTTTTATTGGTTTTGCCGCTTCACTATCCTTACCGGCTTTGTTAATTTTGTCGGTCAAATCCGCAGCTTCCTTTTTCTTCACATCTAAAAAACGTAAATCATCATAAAAAACATCATTTTCAACCGAACCCACAAAGCTTAGCGTATTCAAAAAATCGGTTGTATCTCCTTCTACCGTAAATTTTCTTTCATTTAAGATGAACTCAAAATATTTTTTACTGGGTAAAATAACCAAAAATAAACCACCAATAGTATTATCATCCGACTGAAAATGTGCCTTTCCCATTTCATCTATTTTAGCAGTATCAATTACAAATTGTTTATCTCCAAAATGATGACCGAGATAACACTCAGCATTTTTATAATTGCTGAAAGTGATTTGAATATCGTAACCTGCTTGGTCAACAATGATTGTTGCTTTTTCGGTATTAGAAGATTTTTTATCGTCCGGTGAATTACCATCAGCACAATGAATAAATAAAAAAAGTAAGCTAATTAAAAATGTGGTGATCAATTTTGCATGGCTTATGTTCATAGAAATTCTAATATTTTTTATTTGATTAAGGTAGCAAATATAATAAAACGAGTTTGAACTAGCTTAGTAAAAATCTACAACTATAATTTTTAAATTTTTACGATTCTAAATCAAATTTTCGCTCGGTTGTTATTTGTCATAATGAGGTCGAATTAGATATTCATAATCGGTTTAGCTGCGTATAATTGTTAATGAATCTTACATAAAGTTAATATTCCAAAATTATCGTTATGTTTTTGGTCGAAAAAACTATCAAATCAATGAAAAAATAAGGAGTTAATAGTTTGAATTTCAGATACTTAAATGCCACATATGCGATATTTTTAAGGATAAATGCTTTTTTTTGTCCTTGAAATTTTACTTTTTTTAGATCACTTTTGCATCGTTGAATTTACATAGTAAGAAACGCCAATATTATATTGTTTCTATATTTAATGTGATTATAAATTTTATTGTACAAAAACAAGTAATATTTCCAATGCAAAATTTATATCTACTTAAAAGAACAATAATTTAATAGCGGTACTGATACAACACTCATAAATTTTGAAAACTGATTGACGTATCAAATTACATTTAGTTCGACAATAATTAACATATATTTATTTAACCGTATAGTAAATTACTATAGAGCAGTTCGCTATTTTAATTTCTATCACTAAAAATTACAAACATGAATACTTATCATTTAATGATGATGTTTTTAGTAATTACTTTATTTACAGTAAATACTAAAGCATCTACATGGAAAAAAGAAGTTACTAATCAAACAATTGATGAAACCTTAAAATTTAACGACAAAGTGTATTTGCTAACTCACCAAAAGAAAAGGCAAATATCATTAAACCCCAGCAACCAGATTAATGCAGTCAACTCGTTGCAAAGTTTACATACCAAATATTCTATTACGGTATTAAACAGAGAAGGAGAAGTTGAAAACTCTATTTCGTTTCAATCAATAAACCGGCTTAAAAAAGCGGTAATTAGTTCAACCGGCGATTTATTCGTTTTAATGCAAAGCAGGTCGCCTAAAAAAATTAATTTAAAACGCTTTGACCTCAACTTAAATTTAGTACAACAAAGTGATTTTGTTTTAGACCAAACAGTTGATTTTGAGAAATTGGTTTATCAAGACAATTGCCTGTATTTAATGGGCATTGAAATAGACACCAAGTTGATTCGTTTAATAAAGTTAGATACCGCATTAGAAGTTATTTGGGACCAACAACTTAATGGCTATCCGGCAGATGTACAATTTCTAAATGAATCCGTGTATGACCTTAAAGTTCATCAAGAAAGCATTTATATAACTTTTAACACCTCTAAAGCTGTTCAAGTAATTGGTACACCACCCGTAAATACCAATTTTAGCGGAGTAGTTGCACGAATTAATAGTGAGGGAGATTTGGATTGGGCAAAAAAAATACAATATACCAATACCAACTATTTTGGAAGTCAAGTGCTTAATATTGCCCATGTAAACGATCATGCGCTATGGGTAACCGGCAATGTATCACCTCGTTGTTTTGAAGGTTGCCCTAGAAGTGTAGTTTACAAAATGGATTTATCTGGAAATGTACTTAGCTCAAGATCGCTTTCACCAGATTTTTACAATTTTATTAATGAAGGGAAAGCCTTAGCAAATGGTAACCTCATTTTTTATGGTTTTTCTAATGATGATGTTTTTGGTCCACCACCTTCTTTTTCAAGAAGCCATCTTTTTGTGTTAGATCAAAACTTAAATCAAATAGACCATTTTATTAGTAATACTAATCAAATAAATACCGCTCAATTAGGGCAAGGTGAAACCGTATTTGAACAGGTACTTGGTTTCGAGCATAATTCTATTGTATATAGTACAAATAATTTTTTACTACGGACTAATTTAGATAATATGGGATGTTCCGAATTAGAGCAGCAAGGCGTATCAACTAGTTCTGTTGCCTTTCCTAACACGACAAATATTTACATAAACACTATTAAACTTGAAAGTACCAATAAGGTGTTTTCTTTTGCATTTAATTCAAATACCAATCAAATAAACTTAAACGATATTTGCTTTGATGCAGGAAATACACGATTAAGCAACAATCAAGAGCGTATAGATTGGACCATTTCACCCAACCCAAGTGCAGATAAAATAACATTAAACATGTTGGAAGGGGATGAAACAGCAACATTTGGTATTTTTAATATTAAAGGAGAAGAAATGATAAAAGGAACCATAGCTGAAAAAACTATTGATATTCATCATTTACCAAATGGAATTTACTATATAAACATAAATTCAGTTAATAAACGCTACAACACTATTAAATTAATGAAGCAGTAGAATTGTAAAAGCAACCATTATCCAAATTTTAAATGAAATTAGGGTAAGTTTTGGATGCATAAAACGATCTAAAAGTGCTATTAAAATAGGTTAATTAAAAAAAGAGGTATTGCTGTAAGTCAATACCTCTTTTTGATTTTTTTTAGCATTCAATTATAAATAATCAAATTATTCTTTAATAAACTTAAAATGCCTACTCTCCTTATCCAAAATTAAGCGAAGCATATAAACACCACTTGGCAATTCTTCAATATCAACTTTTTGTAAATTTGTGCCAGCAAAAGAAAGGTCATTTTGTTCATATACCTTTTGCCCATGTACGTTATACAAACTCAAGTTACTTTCTTTATTTTCGCTCAGTTCAAATTGTAGTTGTACAAAATGTTTAGCAGGGTTTGGAGAAACCCGACTGTTCAATAATACTATATAATCTTCAACAGCCGTAAAACATAAAGGATCGTCAACAGCAAGAACGCTTATGGTTACCTCTTTTTTAAATTCGCAATTTTCACCACCACCAAAACCGGTTAAAGTGATTGTGCTGGTTTCTTCAATATTTTGGATGTCCACTTTAAAATCACTAGTTAAGGTTTGTGGTTCATTCGGTGGATTATTGATGACAAGTATTTGGCTATCCAATCCTTCTAATACCGGAATTTCAAAACTGATGTTCTCTCCAGCACAAACCTCTTTGTCTGTTAATTCTTTCACATTATCTAAACCAGGTAATATTTCAAGATCTTGTTGATATTGATAGGTATGTCCATTCGTTTCATTTAACACTAAAACATGAATAGTTTTTGTACCGGCTTGGTCACAAAAAACATCAACTGAAGGCGCAGAAAGATCAGGAAAACTATTGCTGCAAGGGATAGTCCAAAATGGAGAGCTTGCTTTACCCTCGGTATTTAAGGTTACATTAACCGTTTCGCCGGTATACAAACAACCGCTGATAATAAATGGTAAAAAACGCAAATTGGTTGCCCCCATAGAAATATCGCCTTCTTCGGTTTCACAAATTTTGCTAACCGTATTATTCACCTTTACTGAAAAGCTGCAATTACTTTCAATTTCAGGCAATTCAATAAATTGCTCATTCGATGCGGGGTCTGGTAAAGTTAAGGTTCTAGCTGCGCAGCCACCTGCCTCTTCAATAATCAAATCAACCGGAAAAGTACCTTGACCCCCACCCCACACTAAGCCTTGCAATAATTTTCCTTCAGCATCAAACAAGGCAATTTGTCCATTTTCATCTGATAAAGCACCTAATTCGCTGGTTTCGCTGGCAGCATTGCTGCAGGCACATCCGTCACAATTATGTAAATCTAAATGACGGCTGTTTTCAGCATCAAAACCAGGTGAAGTAGCGGAGCCAATCGCCATATATTCGCCAGGCATTAAAACCGTACCTGTAGGAACGGAAACACACCAGTCTCCGCTGCAAAGGGCAGCACAGCCCAATTCTAATGGCTCAAAGCAGGGGTTGAAAATCTCCATATATTCCGAAGGCGTTTCACAATCTGCGCCTCCGTTGCAATCTCCAGGGTTTATCGAAACGGCGTTAATAACCGCCGAACAACCACTTTGCGCAAAACTATTGGTTAAACAAAATGTTGAGCAGCTTAGTACTAAATAAATGACAGTTTTAAAGAAATTATGTTGCATATCAATATTCAATTATGGTTAAGATTGTAAAAATAAGATAATCTGATTAAAATAAATCTTATTTGCCACGATATAATTTAAATTAACGGTTTTTTAAGTTGATACATTAACGAACAATCAATCAATATTCGTTAATCGATATTCGTTATTCATTAAATAATCGACCCAAAAAATATCGAATATCGAACACCGAACACCCAATTTTGAATAATGAATTTTTCCATTCGAAAAACAACACTTAGCTGCTAAATAACCCAATGCACTTTAGTGCTGTTGGCTTGGCAATCGGGGCTAAACTTCAAACTTCTCTCCCACAAATTAAACAATTTTTATTTCTTTGTATCATGAAAAAGCTGTTGATTTTTCTTTTGCTGGCGATAATTGTGTTGCTAATTGTATATTTTTTAGGACCAAAAACTAAATGCCCACCTTTAGAAACGAGCTTACCCAAGTTAAATCTAAATTTAACGGAAGTTGAAAAATATATAGCTCAACAAGAAGCTAAAGTAAGCGATTTGCGTCCTGGTAATCACGCCCGTATTATTTGGGCAAATGATAGCATTAGCAAAACTGATTATAGCATTGTGTATTTACACGGATTTTCTGCCAGCCCTATGGAATCTGATCCGGTTGTTTTTGATATTGCCAAAAAGTTTGGCTTAAATTTGCACTTAGCCCGTTTGGCTGACCATGGCAGAAGTAGTAAGGAGTCTTTTTTAAACGTTAACCCAAAAGATTGGTTAGATTCAGCTCGCGAAGCCATCGCTATAGGGAAAATTATTGGTAATAAAGTGCTGGTGATGTCTTGTTCAACCGGCAGCACCTTATCTACTTATTTGGCGGCAGAAAATCCAATTTCTACAGATGCTATGATAATGTATTCACCCAATTTTGCCTTGCACGATGCCAATAGCCATTGGTTGACTAAGCCTTGGGGTTTGCAATTAGCGCGCAAAATTTTTAAAGGCAACTACCGGAGCATTGAAATGGAAGCCGGCGCTAAACCTTACTGGACTACAACTTATCGTTTAGAAGGTTTAGTTAATTTAATTGCTTTAGTAAATGAAACGATGACTCCAAAAATTTTTCAAAAAATTAAACAGCCCTATTTGTTGGCTTATTATTATAAAGATGAAAACCATTGCGATCAAATTATTTCGGTGCCGGCTATTCAATCTTTTCACGATCAAACAAAAACCCCTACTGACGAAAAGTGGAATATACCTTTACCGAATGTAAACTCGCACGTAATTGCTAATAAACATCAATCAAAAGATTGGCAATCGGTGTTGGCAGTAACAGAAAAGTTTATGATGGAAGTTTTAAACCTAAAACCCGTTAAGAGCTTAAGTGATTATAACAACAGCAATTAAATTTATTAATGCTGAACATTGGCAGGTAACTGAAGCCGGCTGAAGTTGGCAAACTAGCCCCGATTGCAGCGGTTATGCCATTTTGAGCGGCTTTGAAGCGTTGGCAAATGGCATTTGAGCGGAAAGCGGGTAGCCCGTTTGAAAATCCATCAATTATATCGCTTCTTAAAATTTTTTTTTATAAAAATTGAAACAATTGATTTTTTTTGGAACTTTTTAAAGACTAATTCGTCACACTTTAGGAAGTTGGTGTTTATTGGCATTATTTTTTATATAAAAAATTGTATGGCGATGTACAAAAGCGTTTAATATATACATACTTTTTTTAAAGATTTAAAACCAAATTTGAATATTTAATAAATTGTATTTTATTTCGCAGTAATTTTACATCATTAAAAATAGCTTCTTCCTAAGTTTAAATGTTACTATGGCAAAAAATTTATTAATAGTAGAGTCTCCGGCAAAAGCCAAAACCATTGAGAAATATCTGGGTAAAGATTTTATGGTTCGATCATCTAATGGACACATTAGAGATTTAGCCAAAAGTAATAAAGCAATAGATGTTGATAATAATTTTGCAACGGAATACATTATTTCAGAATCGAAAAAGAGTGTGGTTGATGCTTTGAAAAAAGCAACCAAATCGGTAGACGAAGTATGGTTAGCAACGGATGAGGATAGAGAGGGCGAAGCCATTAGCTGGCATTTATGCGAGGCTTTAGGTTTAGATACCCAAACCACCAAACGGATTGTGTTTAGAGAAATAACCAAGCCGGCAGTTTTAAAAGCGATAGAAGAACCCCGCAAAGTAGATTTGAAAGTAGTAGATGCACAGCAAGCCCGTAGGGTAATTGACCGCTTGGTGGGTTTTGAACTATCGCCGGTGTTGTGGCGTAAGGTGCGCACAAAATTATCTGCCGGAAGGGTGCAATCGGTTACCGTGCGTTTAATTGTTGAACGCGAAAGAGAGATTAATGCGTTTGAACCAAAAGTATCGTATAAAGTTATTGCTTTATTTAAGGTTAAAAACGAGAACGGTAACTACGTAACGTTAAAGGCTGATTTAAGCAGAAATTTGACTAGTGAAGAAGAAGCCCAAAGCTTTTTAGAATCGTGCAAAGGTGCTGAATATACTATTGGCAAAATAGATGTAAAACCAGCAAAAAAATCACCTACGGCTCCTTTTACCACTTCTACTTTACAACAAGAAGCTAGCCGGAAGTTGGGTTTTTCGGTAAGCCGGACGATGGTAGTGGCGCAAAAATTATATGAGCAGGGTAAGATAACCTATATGCGTACCGATTCGGTGAATCTATCGGATACGGCAATGGCAGATATTGAAAAAAACATTAAAGCCAACTACGGCGAAGCATATGTGCAACCCAGAAAATATAAAACCAAATCATCGGGTGCGCAAGAGGCACACGAAGCTATTCGTCCATCGTACATAGAAAATAAAAAGATTGATGTGCCAATTGATCAACAACGCTTGTATGATTTAATTTGGAAACGGACTATTGCCTCTCAAATGGCAGATGCACAATTAGAAAAAACCGTTGTTAAAATTGATATTTCAACTAACGACCGGCAATTAACGGCGCGTGGTGAAATGATAAAATTTGATGGTTTTTTAAAAGTTTACCGCGAATCGGTTGCCGCAGAAGAGGAAGTGGAAGACGACGGTATTTTACCGCCTTTAACAGTGGGTCAGGTGTTGGATTTTACTAGTTTAACGGCTACCCAAAAATTTTCACGTCATTCAGCAAGATATTCGGAAGCTACTTTAGTAAAAAAATTAGAGGAGTTGGGTATCGGTAGACCGTCTACCTACGCACCTATTATTAGTACGGTACAAAAAAGAGGCTATGTGGTTAAAGAATCGAGAGAAGGTAGAGTAAGAAATTACAATGTAATCACCTTACAAAATGATAAGGTTAACAAAGAGGTAAAAAGCGAAAATACCGGCGCGGAAAAAAATAAGTTATTCCCTACCGATGTTGGTTTATTGGTGAATGATTTTTTACGGGAACACTTTGATTTGATTATGGATTACGGCTTTACTGCCAAAATGGAAGCCGAGTTTGACGAAATTGCCAATGGTAAAGAAGAATGGCGTAAGGTAGTTCACGAATTTTATCATCCTTTTCATAAAAATGTAGAGACCACTTTAGAAACTAGTGAACGAGTAACGGGTGAACGGGAATTGGGTGTTGATCCGAAAACAGGCAAAAAATTAATTGTGCGGTTGGGTAGATATGGACCAATGGCACAAATTGGCAGCAATGAAAATGGGGATGAACCTAAATATGCGCCTATTAAGCCCCCTTTATCTTTAGAGACTATTACATTTGATGAAGCCATCAACTTGTTTAAACTACCAAGGGAATTAGGGAATTATAAAGATAAACCGGTTGTGATAAAAAATGGTCCCTATGGTCCTTATGTACATTATAACGAAAAATATATTTCTATTGATAGAGATGAAGACCCGTATACCTTAAGTTTTGAAAGAGCTGCCGAGTTAATAAATGAACGTGAAAAAGCGGATGCCCCGATTTACGAATACGAAAGTTTACCGGTATTTAAAGGAAAAGGCAGATTTGGTCCCTTTTTAAAGTGGAATGATTTGTTTATTAATGTGAACAAAAAATATGATTTTGATCATTTAAGTAATGCGGATATAGAAGAGCTGATAGAAGCGAAAAAGAAAAAAGAAATTGAAAAGGTGGTGCATAATTGGGAAGAAGAAGGCATTCGTGTTGAAAAAGCTCGTTGGAAGAGACATAACATCATTCAAGGAAAAATTAAAATAGAAATTGGTAAAGAAATAGATGCGGCTGCACTAACGTTAGAAGAAGTGAAAGCCATTATTGAACAACGGGCACCAAAACCCAAAAAGAAAGCCGCCAAAAAAACTACAGCTAAAAAGAAAACGGCAAAAAAAGTAACCAAAAAAACACCTAAGAAAACACCCCAAAAAACACCCACGAAAGCCACAGAATAAGCATGATACAACAAGAATTAGATGCATTACTGTTTTTATTAGAAGATCCGGACGAGGAAGTATATGAAGCTGTGTCTCAAAAAATTATTTCTTTGGGGCAAGAAGTAATTCCCGCCTTAGAACAAACTTGGGAAAGCGATTTTGATGCTTTGCAACAAGAACGCATAGAACACTTAATCCATCAAATTCAATTTAAAGCAGTTAAAAAGTCGTTTAAAACTTGGAAGACTAACCCCAATCGCTCTATAACCGAAGCAATGTACTTTGTCAATCAATTTCAATATCCTACTTTAGATATTGGACAAATTCAAAAAAAAATTAAGCTGATTGTAAAAGATATTTGGTTAGAATTAAATGGGGATTTAACCCCTTTAGAGCAAATTAATGTGTTTAACAAAATATTTTATAAAGTCTATTTTTTCAAGTGTATAGAATACAGTGCTTTAAAAAAACAACATTATTATATAAACAACTTAATTGAAAGCAAAACCGGTAGCAACATTTTGATGGGCTTATTGTATCAAACAATCGCTGTTCAACTCAACATACCGGTTTACGGCATTTGTTTACCCGATTTATTTTTATTGGGCAGAACCAACAAAATGATGGATGAGGTACCGGAAGAAGATTACCAAAAAGCCCATATTTTGTTTTACATCGATCCACGAAAAGGCACGGTTTTTTCAAAAAGAGAAATTACCCAATACCTTCAACGATTAGGCATCAAAAAAGAGCAACGCTTTTATAGCTTAAGCAAAAATAATGAAATTATAAGCCGTTACTTGAATGAATTAGCAACCTTACTTGATATTTCCGGAGATACAGGTAAGTTGCAAGAAATTTGGCAGTTGTTAGATATTTTAGAAGCTTAAGCGTTGAAATTCCAAGCCTTGAAACTCCAAATTACAGTAATCAGAACGCTTGACCCCTCGTAAAATGAAGTGCCACCTAAAAAGTAAATGGTTTTATAGGTAGCCCTTAGACCTGACAGGTTTTTGAAACCTGTCAGGTCTTGATAGCAAAAATTTATGTGTTTTTATTTTACGAAGAGGTATACTCCAAGTATTGATTTTTGAGATTGGGGTTGGGAGTTCTGATAATAAAAACTTAATAAAATCTATACTTGTTTATCCAAACAATAAAGAAACAATAAAGTAGTTTACCCCTTTGCACTAATATTTTTTGAAGCGAAACCTTTTAGCATCATAATAACCTTGGAGTCCCGCTTTCCGCTCAAATGCTATTGCTTTGCTGCATATGCTGCGCTGCAAAATAGCATAACCGCTGCAATCGGGGCTAGTTTAATAACGTCAGTTCTTCGTACAAAGAAAACGCAAGCACACCAAAACAGAAAAGTATCAACCACTTTGATAAACTTGTCGAAATCTATTTTATAATTTCCTTACCTTACCAACACCACTTACATTAAAATCTTTAATTTCAGCATCGCCTTTGTATTCTAAATTGCCAATACCCGAAGATTGAATACTTAGTGTATTGGAAGCATATATTTTTACATTACCTATACCTGAGTTGTTGATTTGTAAATTTTTTATCCGTAAATCAAAGGCATTTAAATTTCCGACACCACTATTTTTAATAGTAGCATGTTCTATCATACCTTCAAGCTCAATATTGCCGGTTGCTGAAAAATGGGCATCCAAATCGCCACAAGCAAGTTGTAAATGCGTATTGCCTACTCCTTCAATTTCTACTTTCAGTGGCTCAGCAAAAGTCAACATATTTTTGGTGCTTACATTGCCTACTCCCTTAATTTCTAAATTATCTAAACTTTGAAGGGTTACATAAACATGCATTTTCGTAGACTTTTTAATGTTCATTCCTTTTTTCGACTTGATGGTCAGTTTACCATTCTCCTCTATAATTTGGATGGTTTGTATCAAATTTTCATCCGTTTCAATAAGCACCTGTGGATTATCTCCTTGAATTAGAGTTGTATTGAAAACCCCATTTAGACTCAATTGCTTAAATGCATTTACTTCAGTTACATCTGAAATAACCTTACCATTTCCTATTAGCTTTTGCGCCTGAACAGAAAAGTTGAAAAAAAAGAAAATGGAAAAAAATAAGGATAGCATAAAATTGGTAGTTCTAATCATCTGCTGAATATTTATTTGGTTATTATAAAAGTAATATAATTCGATCAATTCAATTAAGATGACCTGCAATTTAACATCTGTTAATGAATTTGTAGATGACTCTGGATGCCTTGTGTGCGTTGAATGGCAAATATATTATGGCAGCTCCCTCATTTTGCAGCATTCGATTAATTGTGTCTGATTTTACGCAGATAGCCGTAAAACACCATAGTAGTTTGGTGATAAAGAATAAAAAGTTGCTGCAAATCGCATAAATCGATACAATAAATAGTTGATTTGCTCAACTTTTTTGAACATCAAACTTACAGAGGTATTAGTATGGAATTGGGAATTCACACATTATAACTACATCTATTTAAGCCAATATCCAATTATTGCGCCAATAATCAATTCACCAATAGAATCTTTTTGCATCCAAAATAACAAGCCGCCTGCCAATATCAATAGCAAAATAGTAATAATAATTCTACCAATGGCTTTGGTTCTTTCTGGATTTGCGCCGCTTAAACCGTCGCTGGTTTCTTTAAAGGTGGAGCCAAACATATTTTTCATAAGTCTTGTTTAAAGTGTTGAACAAAAAAATTAAGATACGCATTCGATAATATGTTAACTTTCTTACTTCTGCTATTTCGAGCCGTTTCCAGCACTTCTGTAAACATATTCGCGACTATTTGGTTGAGCTCTTTGTAATAACTAAAGGCATCTAAACAAAGCATACTTTTTACCGAGCCGGTTGCATCAAATACAAATTCAAACAAATAATTATCGGCTACCCGGCAACCCGCTCTCCATATAAACTCTGGAAACCTGCTATTTAGTGTGTGCTGAATAATAGATAAATCATATGGATTAGATTTGTTTAGCTTTTCATCGTTTAATATCGCTGCTTTAAAATCGTGATTGTTTTGCAAATATAAATCCCATATCAAATCACCTTTTAAGCGATATTTCTTTAACCCAATTTCTACAATTTCATTTAACGCTAAAATAACGGGTTCTATATCATCATAAGAAATTCTGATTTTGGGATACACCGGAACAATCAGTGCCACAGTAATGCCTCTACTTTTTGATTTTAAATGGAACGACCAAGGCGTGTCAATCTCGTCGTTACCTGCAAAATAAAAGCGGGCATAAGGTCCCCATTGATCGTCGTGTACATATAACTTCGTAATTGAATTTGCCTCCCATGCAATACCTTCTTGTGGCTTAGTGCTTTTTAATGAAGGTACTTGGTCTAAATTATGTCCACAAATAGTTACGGCATGCAATTGTTGCATCGAATTTTTATAAGGCGCAAAGCCCAATATAATCGGTATACCAACTCTATAATGGGCATTCACCATTTTTTTGATGTAGCCATTAAAATCTATAGTGTCTTCAATATTGTGGGTATTGGGGTTAACATTGTCATTCCACCTAACTTCGGTTTGCAAACCATTTTTAGTGATGGAAGTAGCTATTTGAGGAATGTCTAAACCTTTGTTAGGTATCAGCCGGTTGCCATTAGGGGCAATAATACCGGTTTCTTTAGTAATTTGTCCAGAGGTTTTTAGGTTGATATACGGGGTTTCGCAAACTTTATGAAACATAGACCATATTGCCATAGTAGCACAAGCACCTAATATAGAATCTTGCTGTTGAAAAGCCAACGCGTCTATTTTAATGGTATTGCCTAAAAAATGAATAGTATAAGTTTTCGTACCCCAAAAATTACGTTGATCACTTGCTCCATAGGTTTTTAACAAGGTATACCCAATTAAAGAATCGGGTATGGGTTTAATCATAATAAAACCAAGATAATGTTTTTGCCAAAATTCATCATTATCATTATTTAAAACTTGTTGAGAGAGTAATTTGGAGAAGGTTTTCAAATCAATTTCTGCCAGAGAGAAAAAATGAAAACGGGTACATGTTTTGGTGGAAGGTCTTTGTTGAGTAGAAAAGAAAGAAGCATAATAATCTTGATAATCTTGTAAAAAATCTACACTAACAAAGTCTTTTTCAATTAAATAGTGGGTAGCTTGTAAGCCCTTTGCTCCTAAATATTCTTTAAAGTAGTCTTGAAAGAAGATATCATCAACCTCTTCATCAGAATAGTATTGATAATAATTGATTATACTTTTTACGCTATGCTCATTGTCAAAAACAAATGCATCTTCGTAAATTTGATTTTCAAGTAGATTAATTTTCTTAAGTAAGATTAAATGGTAAACGAATATTTACGGATATTCGACCAATCAATGTCTTTTCTTTTAGAAGCATTTTCCTGCTCTTTTTTAACCGTTTCGAATCGAGTGGTAGCCGCAGGTTTTGCATACCCAAAGGTAATATCTTGTTTACTTAGCTTCTTAAAGTCAATAACTTGGTTTATATCTTTATCCATAGGGGATTGTACTTATTATAATTTGATTAAATAACATTTAGTAAGTCATTAAAGTTCATTTTAATGATATATAGCAAATACGTACTACTGGTTAAATAATTTGTACAAAGTTAAGTGTTTTTATTCAATTTTTCAATACTTGTTTTAATATATAAAAAAGCCGGTCATTTAAATAAATAACCGGCTTTTTGTATATAACTTATAATTTGTTCTTATTCAATTGATAGTTTAGTAATGTAGGTCTCGTTTTGTGTATATATTTTCACAAAATACAAACCTTTATCAGCTTGATTTATAGATATTTCACGACCATTTTGGTTAAAACCAACGCTTTGACCGATATGATTAAAAATTTCAATGTTGTTAAATTGATTGATGTCAACGGTAAAAACACCAGTAGTTGTTGGGTTAGGATAAACTGCTATTAGGATATACTGCTCATAAATTCCAACAATATCCAAATCTACGTGATCTTCAATTCCGTCTGAATCTGCATCTTGACCTACCTGCTCTACAGTAAGAAATTCATCATTGTTGTCATTATCATCTAAAAAATTAGGTATTCCGTCATCATCCGTATCTAAGCCTAATTCATCAGCGGTAGGTATAGTATCACCATCATCATCACTGTCTTGTGCATTTGGCACACCGTCGCCGTCGGTATCATCATTGGCTAAATCGCCGTCGCCGTTAATATCCTCATCGGCATTTGAAATTCCATCACCATCTAAATCATCTGGATTAGCTTCGCATTCGGTAATAAGTACTGAGTAACCTTCAGTATAATTAAAACAAACCGCTAAACCTAAGGGCATAATAGTTTCGTTCAAAGTTTCTAAAACAGCAATAGCCGAATCGGTAGATAAAATAACTACACCAGTTAAGGCAGTAGCTAAATCTAAAGCTTCACCTAAAGTTTGTAAACCTGGCTCATCACCATTGTCAGGGTCTCCTTCTGCTAAACTGTTAATTTCTCCGCAAGGCATTAAATCGGGAAAAAGTGCATCTAAGGTAGGGCAAAGACTTACAGCAACATTTAATGAACCATTAATAGAATCAAGATCATAGGTAAAGGCTCTTACTCCAACCATATCGCCAGGTTGCAAGCCCTTGTCAACACTATTCCACATACCGGTTTCGTTAATTTCTACCGGACTTTCATTAGAGAATTCAATAATATAACTAACATTAGGTAACGAAGCACCCGGTAACCCTTCTTGAGCATAGGCTGCATCTTCCAGTCCATTGGCACAAGCGGTATTGTTTCCATCTGCATCAGTTGGAGCAATATCAGGAGCACTAATTGGATCAATCGTAACTCCATCACAAGCTTGCGCGTTAGCTGTTTGAGTAGTTAAAAATAACATAGCCGTTACAAGCGTAAAAAATAAAAGTAAATTTCTTTTCATGTTTAAATTTTTGATTTTGTTAATGAGGTAAAAGTAAAGAAAAATGTTTGCTATTTTTAACAGATATAATTGATTTTAAATAAATATATATATTCTAAAATGCAGAGAAATTGTAGTTTTAAGTAATGCCTTTGAGAGATTAAAATTTTTTTTATTGAAAGTATCAAGTTTCAAATAATGAAGTCGGGCAAATTTTGTAAACGAAATCTAATCATATCATAAATAATATACTTGATTTAAACTTACTTTCATTTTTACACTCTTAGTAATAACATTAAAATAAGATAACATGAAAAGTAAATTTTTTGTAATGATTTTAATGGCTACGGTACTACTAAATCAACACACGCAGGCTCAATCATCTTTTAAAAGCAAAAAAAGCACTGCTATAAAAGATAAGACTTTTTTTGGAAAGCAACAGTACAACTACAAAAGCTTTGGCAAGCATAATGTAGAAGACAATTTAAAAAAAGCTAAAGAGCGACTTAAAAGCAGGGTTCCGAAAAATCAATCTGCTAAGTTTAGATCTTCCAATTCAAAAGGGGCAGATTATTCGAGCAATACCCGGCGGAAGAAGAAAAGCCATTATGGAAAAGGTAAGAACAGTAAGTATAATCGTTATGATGATGATGCCTATTATTACCCCGAAAAATTTTATGCACCCGAACGCTTTTATGGGTTTTCTTCTCGCGATTTTGGGTATGAAAACACCTTTTACCCAAATTTAGAAAGGGCTGACCAAATTACCGAAAACATGGATCGTATACTCGATTTGTCCAGAAATCAAGCCTACGATGTGTTTCGGTTAAACGTATTGTTTATTAGTGATATGAGCCAATTGATGTATGGCAGCAATGCATATGCTTACGGTGCCGGTTATGGCGATCAATACATGGATTATCAGATTAGAGATTTAATTACAGAAAATTATTTAAATGCCTTGAGCGAGATTTTAAGAAATTCACAAGAACGACGCTTAGATAATTATTTCCGCCGATACGATTTAATGGGTAATAGTTTATATGGACGTTACAATTCATATAATAACAACCAATATGGTGGAAGTTGTAGAGATTAATTGATTCTCCAAAACTCAAATGCTATAAGAGCAACATAAAGAAAACATCGTTTACCTTACACTGAGGCTACTTTTAATTTACTTTAAGGTAGCCTCTTTTTTTGTTTCTATGAAAAAGCTAAGTTAGAAGCTTAGCCCCGATTTCCAAGCCAACAACACTAAAGTGCATTAGGTTGTTTAGCAGTTAAGTATTGTTTTTCGAATGGAAAAATTCGTTATTCAAAATTGGGTGTTCGGTGTTCGATATTTTTCGGATAACAATTTTGATGAATAACGAATATCGATTAACGAATAATGAATGTTGAATTTTAATGAATGTGTTAATAATTGACATTCGGAACCCAAACTTACCACGAACCACCATTTTTTCGCTTCAAAAAAGTAAAAAAATGTTAACTAATTGTTGTGTTTGATAAACTTGTGAAAATGTTTAATTTTATGGAATGTATAGTATAGGAACATCAAAAACAGACATTACGGCTTTTAAAAAAGGAGCCGGTATGTTGGGTTATGGCATGCATTTTAATACAATGGAAGCTATTGAAACACCACTTTTTGCCCGAGCTTACCTCATAAAAAACGAAACGGCTATCATAGCTTTTGTAAACTGCGAATTGTGCTTTATTACCATTGCGCTTAAGCAAGGCGTATTAAAAAAAATTAAGCGATTACGAAATGATATAGAAATACGCGAAGAAAATTTGATGATCACAGCACAGCACACCCACAGCGGTCCCGGTGGCTACGACCATCACGGGTTTTATAATGTAAGTATACCCGGTTTTTCTTTTGAAATTTATCAAACCCTATGTGAAAAAATAGCAAAATCTATAATAGATGCCTATAACCATATGCAAGATGGTTGTACCATTGAATTTGGACAAGCACCTTTTGATGAGGACACACCCGTTGCTTTCAACCGTTCAATAAAAGCTTACAATGCTAATAAAGATACTAGCCCTTTGCCTTTTGAAAAACGACACTTGGCAGTTAACCGGATGATGGCGGTACTTACCTTTAAAAATGCAACCGGAAAGCCTATCGGGAGTATCAATTGGTTTGGCGTACATACTACCAGTATTTCGAACGACAACAATAAAATATGCTCCGATAATAAAGGCTACGCCGCACAATTTTTAGAAGATTACTTTGAGCAAAAAGGCATTACCAATTATGTTGCCGCATTTGCGCAGGGCAGTTGTGGTGATGTTAGTCCTAAATTTATCCGCAATAAAAAAAGGCATTTTCAACGGGGCTATTGGGAAGGAGTTTCACCGGATGATTTTGAAAGTGCCAAAGCGAATGGACGGTTTCAATTTGAACAAGCCCAAAAAATTATACATCAAAATAACCAACTTATAAATAACCATATTGATTATCTATTCGATTATTTTAATGCAGCAAATGCAGCAGTAGATAAAGAATTTACAGAAGGCGCAACGGAAGCCTCAACCAACCACGCTACCTTTGGTATCAGCTTTTTAGAAGGTTCACCTACCGACGGACCCGGCTTACCCAAAGTGTTAGGTTGGATAGGCAGAAGGTTCTCCACCTTTTATTATTATATCGAATATTGTAAAAAAGCATTAAAAGATGCTACAGAAAAAGAAAAGTTAGTTGCCTTAAAAGAGGCACAAGGCAACAAACATAGTATTATAGGTGCGGGCAATAAAACCGTTTACTATGGTAATAATATGGCACGATTACTCATACCCGATTTTATTGATCCGAATATACAAAGCCTTCGGTATTTTTATAAGAAAATAGCCTTAGGAGATAAACCTTGGGTTAATGAAATTTTACCTATCCAAATTATGGTGTTGGGCGAAATTGCGATCATCGGTATTCCTGCAGAAATTACGACGGTTGCTGCCCGGCGTTTGCAAGCGTCTCTTCAACAACAATTAAAAGCCAAAGGAGTTGAGCAGGTAATTCTTAGCCCTTATGCCAATACCTATGCCGGTTACATCACCACTTACGAAGAATATCAAACCCAACATTACGAAGGTGGGCATACCTTGTTTGGCAAATGGACTTTGGCAGCTTTTCAAACGGCTTTTAAAACACTTATTAAAACTGCAGACCAAGCAAAAACGGCTTCGATAATACCCACCAACTTTACGGAAAAAGAAATAGAAAGCAGTAAATTTTATGTGCGACCTTGGTACAAACGGAAACAAAAGAAATTAGCAAAACAAATGAAAAAGCACATGCCTTCATAGTTAAATATTTATACTTTATCCTTACGCAATGTACTATCTTATCAAAATAATTACCTCAGCCCTGCTCATTACGGTAATCTCCGAAATAGCGAAACGTAGCTCAACTTTTGGGGCGATCATCGCTTCTTTACCCTTAATATCTATTATAGCTTTTATTTTTATGTATGTAGATAATAAAGACATACAAGCCATCACCGAATTATCCAAAGATATTTTTTGGTTAGTTATTCCATCATTAGCCCTGTTTGTTTCTTTACCGCTGCTGTTAAATAAAGGACTAAATTTTTACCTGTCTTTAAGTATTGCTTGTATTATAACTATTGTCTGTTATTTCGCCATGATAACGATTTTGAAATATTTTAATGTGCTGTGAGATAAAATTTAAGCTAAGCAACACACCTTCATCATCACCATTTTTTTTTGAAACGAAACCATATGATATTTAAAAACGAGCTCCCTGCTATCCACTCAAATGCCGTTTGCTGCGCTACATTGCCTGCCCTGCAAAACGGCATAACCGCTCCTATCAGGGTTAAACTTTTCACTTCGCTTGGCTTCAGTTACGTATTTCTACAAGCACTAAAAAGGCAACACAAAGGGAGCCAATTGCCCCTGACTATACAATAACAACAATTGTATACAACCAATCAAAAAACCTAAAATTGCCCCCACCCATTCAATAAACCGAAACTCCTTTTGCAATAATTTTTGCAACAAATCTTCTAAGCGACTTGCTGGGAAATTGCCCACCTTTTCAGTAACCATAGCCTCAATGTCCACACTTTGGTCTACTTTTTCCATCAGTTCATCAATAACACCGGGCGTTATGTTGTAAATTTCACGCATCACCTCATCCAATACTTTATCTTTAGTTTTACCACTTACAATCAACGCCACTACCGGGTATTTTTGGGGCAACACTTCACTTAAATATTGATGTAAGCGAAGCGCAATGCTATTATGAACGGCTTTTATATTGTCAGGTTTCAGTAACTTATCTTTCAGCTCGGTAGTAGACAGTAACTCGGTAGCCACCACTTTACCCAAGTTTTCAGCAATCTGTAGTTGCCGTTTTGGAAAAATGCCTTGAATTTTGAACATGCCCCATCCTACCGGCTCACGTGGGTGAAACAACATTTTAACTGCAATAAAATTAGTGAACCATCCAATTAACGCCGAAATAAATGGAATAAGATAAATTATCAATAGTTATGGAATTTAAATACCCAACAAAACTATTCATTTAATCGTTTATTTAAAACTTATTTTTTTGCCAGCAAAATATCGGTAATCTTGTATACAATTACAACGTTATAAGCAACCACTTTTTTCAGTATACCATATTACATGGTAAACAATATTAGGCTTGCCACCGAGTTAGAATTATTAGATACAAAACTTGGTTTTACCACAAGGGTTCAACAAGATCGGTATACAAAACTTTCTGCCAATCAATCTTCCGGGCTTTTATAATAATAATCAGAAATCAAGCCCATTCTAATGGCATAAAGTACTAAACCAACCACATTGTTACAGCCAATTTTACTTTTAATATTTCTTCGATGAGCTTCAATGGTGTTAATCGCTCTAAACAACAGTTTAGCCAATTCTTTGGTAGTGTATCCTTTACAAATAAGTTGTAATATTTCTGTTTCTCTATTGGTTAATAAATCATTTGAGCAATGTTTTTCAGGTTTTGGTTCATCATTTGGTTTGCCAAGAAAAGCAGTGATTTTATTTAAGATGGTTTTGCTGAAGTAGGTATCAGTTAGCACTTCATCCACATTATTATTTAAATTAATTGTTCT
>CALHDG010000142.1 GCA_938023075.1 uncultured Chitinophagales bacterium | reverse complement strand
ATAAATTGTTAACCGTTGCGGTATTACTTCCATTCGACCAATTGTAGGTATAAGGCGTTTCACCACCGCTAACTACTACTTCGGCGGTTCCATCATTCGCTTGAAAAAAAGTTTCATTAGTTGAAGAAATATTGGCATTTATGGTGTTGCACGTAATGGCATTTATGTTGATGGTTTCAGAAAGCGAACAGCCTACCACATCTGTTATATCAACAGTATAAGTTCCTGCTGATAAATTGTTAACCGTTGCGGTATTACTTCCATTCGACCAACTGTAAGTATAAGGCGTTTCACCACCGCTAACTACTACTTCGGCGGTTCCATCATTTGCTTGAAAAAAAGTTTCATTAGTTGAAGAAATATTGGCATTTAAGGTGTTGCACGTAATGGCATTTATGTTTACAGTTTCAGAAAGCGAACAGCCTACCGCATCTGTTATATCAACAGTATAAGTTCCTGCTGATAAATTGTTAACCGTTGCGGTATTACTTCCATTCGACCAACTGTAGGTATATGGTAAACTTCCTCCGCTACCTATTGCTTCTGCAGTTCCATCGTTATTTTGGAAATAACTTTCATCCGTTGATTGAACACTAAGGTTTATATTACTACAATCAATGGCATCAATTTCTATGCTTTTTGTAATGGAACAATTAAAAGCATCGGTTAAAGTTAAGGTATAACTGCCAGGTGCTAAATTATTTTGGTTAGATGTTGTACTGCCGTTTGACCAACTATAAGTGTAAGGGGGCGTTCCACCTGTTGCATTGGTCATTACCGATCCGTCGTTAGCCTGAAAATAGGTTTCATCAGTTGCACTAAAGCTTACACTGAGTGCTGCCGGTTGAGTCATGTTAATGGTTTCTGTATGTTCGCATAACAAAGCATCTTTAATTACTAGGCTATAGGTGCCGGCACTTAAGTTGGTAATAGTGTTTGAAGTTTGTCCGGTATCCCACAAGTAGGTATATGGACCTGTTCCTCCAGAAGCCGAAACGGAAATAAAACCATCTGATAAACCTTGGCAAGTTACATTAGCAGTAAGTGGATTAGCAGCTATTGGAGTGCAAAATCTATTTTCTTCGCCCGGTGTAACCGGATGAGCGGTTTCTTGCCGTTGCCATGCAGTTGGTTGATAATTATCTAAAGCGTCATTTAATAAAGCTAATGAATAGCCATTACCATCCGCATCTTGGGGCCAATCTGTATTATCATTGTATTCAACGGAGTCTATTACTTGTTTTGCTGGATTCATAAAAACCAATAGTTCGCCATCATTGCTTAATGAACTATCATTCCATTGAAAAACCTGATAGCCATTTCCGGTGTAAATTGAAGCATATTTAGCCAGTACGATATACTCACCTGCTGCAATTGAAGCATTTTTTGGAAATTCAAAACAAATACCATCATCAAAATAATAGCCAGCTAATGATTTGGCTTTGCTATCTGGGTTATATATTTCAATAAACTCTGTACTTTCTGATGAACCGGATGGGTTATAGAAAATTTCATTAATTACCAATTCTTTGGCTGTTTCAAAAACGGGTGTTCTTGATTTGCCGATACTCGTGGAAATTATTTCAATTTCGTTGGTGCTGTTGTTTTCTTTCCAATGCGAAAAACGATAACCCGGTGCCGGTACCGCTCTAATTCGCAGAGGAATATCATCAAAATATTTAGCTGAATAGTTAAAAGGTGCTTTGTATTCATTTTCATTTAAAAGAACCGAACCATTGGTGTTTGAGTTAACCAGAATACTTAACGTATACATACCGCCAATGTTAAAATGGCTTTTTATATGATTTTCCATATGTGGCTTTCGTTCACTAAACCAATTTCTTACATAATCATATTCAGTTTGCCAATCGGTAATATTTAACCGGTGCATAGTGTTGTTGGTGCCATCTTCTATTTCATTTTTCCATCGATTAAAGTGGGCTTGTTTTTCATTAATAATTTCATTGTAACGGCTATCAGCAATTGCCTGACAGCGGTTTGCCTCAAACAGCACATCCATTTGAGTTGCCATACGTTGTATAAATTCATTTTTAAATGAGGTGTTCTGTAAAAGTTTCCTAAAGATTAAGGTAGAAGCTCTATCATTTGGCCAACCACTATTAGCGGTATTTGTTGCAAAGCTTAGCATATTTTTGGTTACATCGGCATTAGTCGTATTATTATTATTAGTAATATAATTTCGAGTATAACCTAAGGTCCAATCGGTATCAAACAGTAGCCATCTAAACTTGGCATTGGGTAGTTGTTCTTTCCAAATTTTTACATTATTACCTGGCCAATCGGTATTTGCCATGTAGAGCTGCACAATCCAATAATTGATGTATTCATTAATGTCAATTTTTGATTGTACATAATTATAATTACTCTGATTGCTTAAGTTATTGCTTTCAATATATTCGAACAGACTGATATAATCATTCGCACTTCCTTCACTAACTCTTGCATATTTATTAATACCAGCCGGTGCTAACAAATCAATGCTGTCTTTATCGGCTATTTTATGATTTTCTTTAATCCAATGTTCACTAAAATTATCTCTAATGTTCATAATACCCCAATACTCGCCATTCATAAATACAACCGAGGCGCGCGACCGTTGTTGATCAATATCTACTTCGCCTTCAATAACACTTTGGCAAATAACATCGCGTAAAGCAAAACCGTTAAAATCGTTACCACCATTACGTAGCTTGAAACGCTTAAATTTATCTTGTTCATAATCTGGAAAAATTTGGTGCTTAAAATTTGAGGAACCAAAAACTGACTTAGCGGCAATGTTTAAACTTTTTTGCGGACTTCTTCTGGAGCAGCCACCAGATATGGAAATACCTGCATTGGTATTAAAAGCCAACGAACCGTCGGTTTCAATCATAATAATGTTAGCCGCTCGCTCCCAATCTTGATTAAAGTTTGCCGGAACAGGCATACAATTTCCGCCAATTCCATTTGTACCTACTACATACATACCACTGTTATTATTCCATAAGTTAGCTGGTTTGGTGCTAATGCTAATAATGGGTAAATCGGTATTATAATAGATATAACTAGCTGTTGAAATATCGCTATTGCTATAACCTGCTTTAATAGCTATTGCGCGTATTGAAACTGAACTACCAACTGAAAAAGGACCATTGTAATAGGTACTGTTTTGATTGGGTTCACTGCCATCCGTTGTAAAATAAATATTGGTTCCGGGTGTATTGCTGGTAATTGTTATGGTTTGATTAGCGGTATACACACCACTAACCGGACTAATAACCGGTTGAGCAACTAAAGGAATACCACCACTATTAGCAAAGTTTGGTGTACTTTGGGTAAATGAAACCAACAAACTATTCCCGTCCGTATTTCTTCCATACGATTGATCATCTGCTAATGCCGGAAAAGTTAATCCATCTTCAATAGTTGTGCCGTTGGGTTTGTATAGATAAATTAAATCGCCGCCGCCACTCAATTTAAAATTTAGGTGGTCTTCTCCTTGTGTCTCATCATCATCTGCCCAAAATATTTTATAGCCGTTTGCCGGTATAGTAGTTTTACCCGCATTGGTTGACGGTACTTGCCATTTGGTGGTATTGGCAAGATCATCAGTAAAATAATAGCCTGCAATATCAATAGCTGAATTGCTGGAATTGTATACTTCAAACCAATCATCGTATTCACCGGCATTGTCTTTAATTGAGCTATTGTTTGCCGGCATAACTTCATTGATGTAGAGTTGCCCAACAATTGTTGTAGGCAATATTAATAGAATGATAAAACTAAAAAGTAAAAAATATTTCATATACAGTTGACCATTATTTGTGGTTCATTAATACAAATTTCGAATACATAATCAACTTTGGCAATTATTGGGGGAAAATTTTAAGTATATAGCAATTGTTTGGACGCTTTATTTAGGGATGGTGACAAATAACTTTTTAAACAATACTAATTCTTTTTCTCCTGGTATTTGTAAAAGAACTTCGTCTTAGGAATAAGAAAAAAATAACTTTACCTGCTGACTTTGCAATTTTATGATATACTTTGTTGAAAAGCCTTGCCTTAGCCACGCTAAGACTGCGTTTTTCACCTCGTCTATCAAAAAATTGCTTTGTTATAGATGGTAAATTTATTTTCTCATCATTCCTTAGCTTTGGCTAAGTCGCCTCCTCATAGAATAATATAATTTATATAAATTTGTGCAATTTATTTTGCACTCTATCCTATAGATTAAACTAACAAAATGCATTCAATAACAAATTAGACACTAATACAGCTATTAAGGTTGCGCATTAAGCCAACATTAACAAATTAATAAAAACAAAAAACGAGCCGAAGATGCTCGTTTTTTAAATGTTAAATTTGGTTGAATGTTTGTACTAAGTGACTTTTAGAAAGTAAATTATAGCACATTTAATTTAGATCAGTAATAAGGTGAACTATCTTAATTTAAGCGCAGGTCGTTTAAGTAGCACCTTATAGTATTGGGTCGGTAACATAGTTGGGGGTATTTTGTTTTGTCAATCTTTGGCAAACCGGGGATGCATTTATTAATTAATGATTATCAATATTTTGAGTGCTTGGTAGTATTTGTTTTTGTATGTTATTCAGTGTACTATAATAATGCATAAATGCTTATGGAAGTTCCCCGAATGTTAAAAAAAATAAAAAATAGTGACTATGTCGTTAACAGGCACAATTTTAAAACGTATAAGTCACAGGATTTATTTGGTCAATTGCAGATTAATATGAATCTTTGAAATTCAGAGATTTGTCATCCTAAACTTACTCGAAATGACAGGAAGCCGAAACTTATGTTTATAATTTACTTTTTTAGTGTTCTTTTAATAATGCGTTTCTTTGCCACATAGGTTTTACAACATTACCAGGTATTTTAATAGCTTTTACTAACAGGAGCAAACCAATTAGGGTACAGGTAACTAAAGCAACTATAGAAGCTTCTGCGCCAAATGCCCCACCAGTTAAATATTCTGGTCCTTGTACAGTAGTTTCAAAAAAGCCATTGATATCGTGCCCACTCACCGGTATACCAAAAAAAGGACCTTGAACCCAATTCCAGGCAAAATGAACGCCAATTGCCATCCACAAGCGGCGGGTTAGCATGTAAACTGCCACTAATAAAATGCCGGCTTCTACGGCAATAGCGAATGTACTGAAGGCTGTTGCATTTGTATTGGGTGCGTGAACCAAACCAAAAATCGCCCCTTGTATTATAATAGCAATCCAGGTGCCTACCATTTCTTCACTTAGTTTAAATAGGATGCCTCTAAAAATGTATTCTTCAATAAAACCAGCCAATACCAATAGGGGAAACATATTTAATAAGTTGCTATAATTATTAATACCTTCAAACTGCAAAACCCCTAGCAACCACATAATAAATACAACCATTGAAAAGGTGGCTAAACCCAACATTAGCCCTAAAGGCAATTCTATAAAGGCACTTTTTAAGTTTAATTCAATAAGCGGTCTTTTCTCGAGCAGGGCATTTAAATACAAAATTATAGCAACTAGAGCTACCAGGATAAAACTTACCGGTATAGCCAACATTTGGGGTATATATTCACAAAGCACTACGCACAAACCATAAGCTATGGTTAACACACTAAAAAATAAGATGAGCCGCCATAAGGGAAAAAGTAGCCATTGCTCTGTTTTTGTATGCCCTTTTTTTTGATTAAATAGTTGTTCGGGTAAATATGCTTTCATTACAAAAATTTGCTGCTAAGATATGGATATTATACTTATTGAAGGCTTTGTATTTGAAAGGTTATTGAAGCAGACCGAAGTTGGCAAGCTAACCCTGATAGGAACGGTTATGCTGCATGTAGGGTTAGCTCTTGTGCGTTGGCGCAGCATTTGAGTGGATAGCAGGCTGCGCCTTTTTAAATACTCGTTGGGTTTCGTTTCAAAAAATTGTGCTACTGTTTAGAAAGTAATATTAGGTAATTAGGGTTTCAACAGGTTCAACTGCATCTTTAAATTCAACACCATATTCTTCCAGTTCTTTCAAAGCGGGTTTATATACTTGTGGATATATTGGTATTTTAATTCCAGTTAAATTGATTTGATTGGTTAACAACAATTTTGTCATTATGGCGAGTGGTACACCAACCAACCTGCCCATGGCGGTATCTTTGGCATGCTGCCCTTCATACAAGAGACTGGAAGTGAGTTTTTCGGTACGGTCATTTATTGTATACTCTAACAAATGAGACATTACAATCAGGTCTTTATCTTCAGGTTGTAAAGCCCATTTTTCTTCTAACAAATCTTGTAAAATTTGAGCAGGTGTGGCATCAACTAAATCGATTGACCGGTTGTCAAATAATTCTAACCAGGCTAATTTTTTCATGATCTGCCCATCTTCTGGCAGGTTTAAAAAATAGCCAATTCGCTTAATGAGGGTATCTTTATCGGTAGGACCAATATCTGGCAGAAAAGAGCCGATTAACTCATTGTAGGTTAACTGTTGAGAACCGATAATTGGAAAGGAATCATCGGTTAAGCCTAACTTGACCAATTGAGCCCAAGCATCGCAAAAGCCTTTTTTCCTTAAGGTGCCTCTAATAAAAGTAGGAATGTTTTCTAAGCTGTATTTAGGCATGTAGCTCAACGAATCTCTATTGGCATAGGCTTCAAATTTACCGTAGCCTTCAATTTCAAATTCATCATACAATTGAAACAATCGATTGTAGGGGATGTATTTTAACCGCCCATTTTTTTTGTATTGTGCAGTGCCTTGCCCGGCATGTACAACATTGCGCGGTGCCCAGGTAAATTTATATTTCCATGGATTGGTGTCAGATTCTGGAGCAATTAAGCCACCGGTAAACGAGCGCAATGAGGTAATTGCTCCACCTTTCGCTTCAATTTCATCAATTAGATTCATAATAACCATATGATCGATACCTGGGTCTAAACCCATCTCTCCCATAAATAATAAACCCTTTTGTGTTGCCTCTGTTTCAAAGGCTTTTAATTGATCAGATACATAGGAAGCTGTAATTAAATGTTTATTAAACTTTAAACAGGTTTCTGCTGGAATATGATGCATACTTGCCGGTAACAAACTAACTACTACATCGCATTGGCTGATCCATTGTTCCCGTTGCTCATCATTTTTAACATTAAACGGTATAGATTTAGCGCGTGGATGATTGCCAATTTTTTCAATAGCCAGTTGTTCGTTGAGGTCACCTACCCAAACTTCCCAATCATATTGTGTTGCTCGATCTAACAGGTATTTTATTAAGGCAGAAGCTACATAGCCTGCTCCGATGATCAATATTTTTTTCATGATAATGGAGTTACTCAAAATTTTTGCCAAATGTATTTAAAGGTTTTGCTTATTTCAAATAATTTGTAAAAGATGTAAGAAAATGTAGGATAAATAATGAAGATCACAAATATTGGAAGGGTAAAGTAATATCATAAAAAATCAACAAATTTTAGTGTAAATATCTTCCTATTGACCATGATCATTCACTAAGTAATGCGGAGAAAATAAATCTACTTTTTATGTCAAAGTCGTTTTTTGATAGACAAGTCGAAAAACGTAGTCATATTGGGGCTAAGACGAGGCTTTTCAATGAAGTATATTGAAAAATGGCAAAGACAGAAATGTAGATATATTTTTGTAGCATTACTAATGTTATGCTGTTCAAGTAGTTTAAATTGTTTATTACAAAACTTGTCATCTCGACCGAAGGGTAGAGATCTTGCATAAATACCTGATTTTTTTTGAACCGAGAAAGGATTTCTTATTTCATTTGAATTGTCAAAAATTTTATTTGCAATTACAAACATTAAACTTAAGTAAATTATCGAATAAAGCCTTTTTCAAAATGGTCTATGAAACTTTAATGCCTATAACATCAGAAGATCGGAGTTAATTAATCCTAAATTTCATAAAAATTAAAATATTATAAACAACAGCTGCCTTAGTTTCTACTTTACAGTAGTGTTCATCCTGTATTTCAACACTTTAAAAATCATATTATGAAAAAGTTTCTCTTGTTGGGTTTAAGCCTATTTTATTTTTCTTTTATATATGCTGGTAACGAAGAGTCTGACCACAAAATTCAGGTAGCCTTACTGTTAGATACCAGCGGCAGTATGAATGGCTTGATCGAACAGGCTAAAGGACAACTCTGGAAAATAATAAATGAATTAGCTCTTTTTACTAAAGATGGTCAACGGCCCGACATAGAGATTGCCTTGTATCAATATGGAAATAGTAACATTGTAGCGAATGATTATTTTATTCAACAGATAAGTCAACTTACCACAGATCTTGATTTGATATCTGAAAAATTATTTGAATTGCAGACCGGTGGCAGTGAAGAATTTTGTGGGCAAGTTATTCAAACTTCATTAGACGAATTAGCATGGTCTGAAAAAGACGACGATTTGAAACTCATTTTTATTGCGGGTAATGAAGGCTATGATCAAGGTAAAGTTGATTATAAAAAGGCTTCGGTAAATGCGATTCATAAGAATGTGATCATCAATACCATCTTTTGCGGAGCAGAACAAGAAGGGATTAAACTATTGTGGAAAGAAGGAGCTACAAGAGCGGAAGGAAAGTATTTAAGTTTAGATCATAACCAGGTGGTGGTACATATTGATGCGCCACAAGATCAACGTATTCTCGAACTGAATGAGCAATTGAATAAATCTTATATCAGTTATTCAAAAGAATCGAAACAAAAGAAAGAGAGAGCAATGGTACAAGATACCAATGCAAATTTCTATGGAAAAGCAAATACAGTGCAGCGAGCAGTATTCAAAAGTTCCAAAGCATATAAAGCATCTAATTTTGATTTGATTGAAGCGGCGGAATCAGAACCGGAAATTCTGGAAGAAGTGGAAAAATTAGACTTACCTAAAGAATTTGATGGATTAAATGAAGAGCAGGTAAAAGCTTTGTTAGATAAAAAGAAAGCAGAACGGGAAAAGATAGTAGAAGAAATTAATACTTTGAATAAAGAAAGAACAGCCTATGTAGCCGAAAAGAAAAAAGAGGAAGCAGTTGCAGATGAGTCAGGTTTAGATGCCGTGATGATTAAATCCATCAGGGAGCAGGCTTGTTCCAAAAATTTTACTTTTTAGTAAAATCATAAACGCAAATAAACATATTATGAAATACATTACACTTATTGCAATTACTATACTCCTGTCCTTATCTGGTTTTTCAGGTGGTTTTATTATTGTGCAAGAGCCGGGGCAGCCAAATATGTTCAGAAGACCTCCAATGCCTCGTCCCCATCCTATTCCAAGGCAGCAGCTTTATTTGCAGGTAAAAAACCAGGCGGTTAAGGTGAGCATACAAGATCATTGCGCTACAACCGAAAATGATCAAACTTTTTTTAACCCTTCTAACAGAAGACTTGAAGGACATTTTATTTTCCCGGTTCCGAAAGGAACAGTAATTGATCATTTTAGTATGTTTATAAATGGGAAAGAAACGGAGGCGGAATTGTTAGATGCACAAAAAGCGAGAGACATTTATAACAACATTGTCCGCTCAATGAGAGACCCTGCCCTGTTAGAATATGCCGGTCAGCAAATGATGAAAGTACGTATTTTTCCAATTGAACCGAAGAGTGAAACACGGGTAAAATTGTCGTATTCGGAGTTACTGAAAAAGGAAGATCATACCTTCAATTATAATTATACTTTGGGTAGCACTAAGCAACCTACAAACAACATCGGTCAGTTTACTTTTTATGCCGATATCCAATCATCTACTAAAATAAAAAATGTGTACTGCCCCACTATTGAAATGGACATTGTTCAGAAAAGTAGCAAGCAGTCTGTTCTTTCTACAGAAAAATCTTCTTTTAAAGCAGCTACCGATATTAAGATCTATTATACTACAGATGCTAATCCGGTCGGCATGTCGGTGTTGACTCATAGATCCAATAAAAATGAAAAAGGCTTTTTTCTGTTGGATGTAAGTCCTGGATTTGTAGACAAAAAAGAAGTTGCCCGAAAAGACATTACCTTTATTTTAGATGCTTCGGGTTCAATGAATGGAGAGAAAATGGATCAGGCAAAAAAGGCGCTTTCTTTTTGTGTAAATAATTTGAATAAGAATGATCACTTTCAGATTATCCGGTTTTCAACAGAAGCAGAAAGTTTGTTTGATGAATTGAAAGCCTTTGACGCTAACTCAAAAGAAGAAGCCATAGATTATATCAACAATTTAAAAACTATAGGTGGAACGAATATACAGGAAGCTTTGGATATTGCCTTGGCTCAAAAAAGTTCTACCGACCGCCCACATATGATTGTCTTTTTATCAGATGGTAAACCAACTATTGGTGAGATGAATGAAGATGTATTGGTGACTAAGGTGAAAGACCATCCTGACAATACAAGAATATTTACCTTCGGGATAGGCGATGATATCAACACCCATTTGTTAGACCGGATTACTGAAGAAACGAATGCTTACCGAACGTATATTAGCCCGGAGGAGGATATTGAAATAAAGGTCTCTAATTTTTACACCAAAGTAAGTTCGCCGGTGATGACCGATTTGAAATTGACTTTTAAAGGAAGCCCGCGCATTACGCAGAAGCAACCTGCCAAACTACCCGATCTGTTTAAAGGAAGCAGTGTTACCGTAATGGGTCGCTACGATAAAAGTGGGCCAGTTACGGCATTGTTAGAAGGAATGGTTGAAGGAAAAAAACAGCAGTTTGAAATGGAGATTTCAATGCCAGAAACCTCCAACAAACACGAGTTTATCGCTCCCTTATGGGCAGCGCGACGAGTTGGATTTTTGTTAGATCAAATTAAGATAAACGGAGCCGATAAAGAGTTGATAGAAGAGACAACATTGCTTGCAAAGAAATATGGTATTGTTACACCCTACACATCGTATCTAATTGTAGAAGATGAACGGCAACTTGGGCGAATACGCCCAACACAAGCAGGTGCACCAACACCTAAAATTATGTCATCTAATGTAGCTAAAGAAGCCATTGTAAAAGAAGAAGCAGAAGAAATGATGATGGATAGTGGTGAATCGAGTGTTTATAATTCCAGTTCAAATCAGCGTTTAAAAGCGGTCAAAAATTATGCGGAAGTACAATCGAACATGGCGGTTAATAAAGATAGCCTTGGCAGCCATGGTTTAAATATTGCCAATGCCAACGGTCGGGCTTTTTATAACAACCAAGGCTTTTGGATTGACCCCATGCTAAGCAGTAATATGCATTTGAAAGAGCGCAAGATTGCCTTCGCTTCAGAGGAATATTTTAGTCTGTTGCAGCAGCATCCTGAGTTAAATGCAATTGTGGCATTGGGTAATAATATTCAGTTTGTGTTTAATAATGAGCGGATTGTTGTTTTTGAGGAAGGTTGAAATGATGAATCTTTAATGAATTAAAATACAATTGAAAATATCTGCAAGGGACAAAAAGAAAATAAAATGGACTATTCGAATGGCTCTTGCGAACTCTGGAATTTTATTTTTTGCACTTTGTGTTAATGAATTTAGACACTAACTTGGATTTGTTAAGGGCTATGCTCCTCATAACTTTGCTTTTAATTTTCTATTTTTTCTACCTGCCATGTTTATTGCTTTATTACTTGGCTTTGTAGTTATAATTCGGGTGATTAAAAATTGGAATAATTGGCACAATTTGAAAAGAAAATACCTGCTAATTGGTTTGTCATTTCCAGTGATTGGCTATTGGGTATTTTTTATTATATGGTCAATATGGATTATTTTAAGAATTCCTTAGTAATGTAAAATATCAACTAACTTTAATTTTTATCACTTCGATATTTTTAAGCTTGCGCACCCGTGAACCATTTAAAAAAATGCTATTAATCTTGCTTTGGATTTTGTTGCCATTGGTTCGAAATAAGATGATCGGTTGGAAAATGGCACTACCAATTTAATGCTTCTGGAATAGGATCAAATAAATCTTTAAAAAAACCAAATAGAACATACTGTCGTTGCATTTCTTTAAAAACCGTTACGTGTCTTTCGGTCTGAATGCCTTCAATCATTTTTTGTAACTTTATTTCGGTTTTGCCCGATTGCTTTTCTGTAATATATGTTTTCAATCTTGCCTCGTAACTACCAAAAGCTGTTCTCCTTGAACTTACTAAAGAATCTCTTTTGTTCAGCCGTAAAACGCAAATCGTATATTCGGCACGTTTGTATGCTTTACTTGTTTTGTCATCTGGTAAGGGCACAAAATGAAACGTGTTTTTCAAATCTAAAAATAAGAAGTCCAAAGGGTTTTCTTTTCTTGGATTGATTAATACCGGTGAGCCTTTGGGAGGAACGGGACATTTGCCTTTTGGTGGGGTGATGTCTTTAAAAGCTTCATTTGATTTTAAGAAAACAGCAAACTTATTATTTTTTGGTCCATTGCAAATACCACAAGCATACAAGTAATTTGACCAAGAAAAACATAACAAAGGATAAATGTTTTTTGGAGCGATATGCTCAATTTCATCAGCAGGTGCATCTTCACAATAACAACAACGTTGGCTTCCCGAACACATTTCGGTCAATTTTTCTTTTATTTCTAAGAAGGTCTTATTTGTTTTGCTTGCATTATCCCAAATTCTTTTGGCTTCTACTACTTTTGCTTTAAAGCTTGTTTGATTCAATACTTTTTGATAATATTTCTTTAATTGAGCTATTGCATAATTACTCAATTTTTGGTTTGGTAATTGAATCATTACTCAGTAGGGAAAATGTGTTTTAAATCATTTAACTCCAATTGTTCTTTCTCAGAGATTTTTCCTTTTATAGACTTTAGGTTTAGTGTTGCCATACGATTCAGTTTTTCATGGGCTAATCCTGAGCGGGTAACATTTTTACCAAACACTTCTGTACCATAAGCTTCTAACACATTACCATAAACCAATCTTTCATAAGCATTTCCGGTAATACGATGGGCTTCATCACCACTTCCTGGTGCAGCCAGCTGCCATATAGAACCATTAACCGCCGACCTGCAAATTAATGGACTGTGCGTAGTAACAATAAACTGCAATTGAGGGAAATATGAAGTGAACCAATCACCAATTTTAACCTGCCAGGTTGGATGTAAATGGGCATCAATTTCATCTATTAACACAATACCGGGTAATTTAATTTTCATTTCACCTT